>JBEKVU010000006.1:0-23336 GCA_049513775.1 Candidatus Acidiferrum sp. | reverse complement strand
CAGCGAGCCAAATGGCAGGCTCGGATGAGCCGCGGTGAGAGATTCAGAGTCAAAGCGTTCGCCGCTCGCGGTCTTTTTGCCGTCGAAATTGGGTCCATACCAGCTGGCATTGCCTACCCAGCTCTTCATCGGCTTGATCGGTTCGCTCAGATGCGCGACAAGAGGAGCGTCCATCACCGGGGCGATCAAGAACATCAGCGGCACCCAGCGAAGTGCAGCCCAAATCATGAATAATGGTTTTCGCATAGTGTGTTCTTTGTGCTACATCAATCCAGAAAATTGTAGCAATCAGAGGTCATTATGTCAACCACTTTGTGATTAAAAATTTGCGCGTATATCATTGAAACTGCACATTTTAACATCGAAAATGGCCCGTTGGACGGCCGCCACAAGTGCCTCACTGGCCGCCGGGTCAGCAAAGCTGGCCGTGCCGACCTGCACAGCGGATGCGCCGACGGCGGCGTACTCGAGGACATCGGCTGCAGTTTCGATGCCGCCCAATCCAATAATGGGGGTCGAGACAACTTTCGAGACTTCCCAAACAAGCCGGAGCGTGATGGGTTTGATCGCCGGGCCCGACAAGCCGCCGGTCTGGTTGCCGAGGCGCGACTTGCCGGTGCGGAAGTCAACGGACATGGCCGGGTAGGTGTTGGCAACGGTCAAAGCGTCGGCTCCGGCCTCGCTGGCCGCCTTGGCGATCGCACCAATGTCCGTGACGAGGGGTGAAAGCTTGACCCACAGGGGCCGACGAGCGGCCGCCTTGCGCGCCGCAGCGACCATTTGCGCTGCGGACCCTGGGTCGCTACCGAACTGCAGGCCGCCGCATTTGACGTTAGGGCAAGAGATGTTCAGCTCGTAGCCCGCCAGGCCTTCGGCGTCTTCGAGGACTCGCAATACTTCTACGTAATCCTCGAGGGTATAGCCGAAAACGTTGGCGATGACCGCAGTTCCACAATTTTTCAGCGCGGGCAACTTGTCTCGGACAAAGGCACGGACCCCGACGTTCTGGAGCCCCACGGAATTGAGCATTCCGGAAGCCGTGACGCTCAAACGGGGCGCAGGAGCGCCTTCCATAGGCTCGCGAGAGAGGCCTTTGGTGACGAAGCCGCCGAGTTTTTCGAGATTTACGAGGTGGGCAAATTCAAGGCCATAGCCGAAGGTGCCGCTGGCAGCGAGAATAGGATTCCGCAGGCGCAGGGCGCCAATCGCTACACTCAAATCGACTGCTCGCGTCACTTCGCGAGAAAGGATAACACGAACTGCGGCGCGGAACTCGACTTAGCTATGCCGATTGGGTGGCTTGGCGACACCGCGTATTAGGGCTGCGTAGCGGGCGGAGCAACAGGTGCGTCCTTGGGGTGAGTCAAGCGCAAGGTAAGAACCTTGGTTTGGCCCGGCCGCACATTGACGTTTTTCTCCCACGCGGAATAGACGCCTTGAGAGGAGGCACGCACGTTGTAGATGTCGGCACGCAATTTCACGGCGGAGAAGTGGCCTTTGGCATCGGTGTGCGTAACATGCGGAGCGGTGCCACCGCCGGATTGATAGGTGACGCTGGCATTGGCGACCGGTTTACCGTCCAATCCGAGAACCACGCCGGTGAGGGTGGAATCCCGGCGCTGGGCCGCTGCAGGCAGGTTTGCCGTGGCGGCAAGTGCCACAAGAATTAGCGCGAAGAAAAAGGTGCGTTTCATCTCTGGTCTCCGTTCGCCAGCTAAGAGGAAGTGTAACCTCTCGAGGCGGGCGATTTCGCCGACCGGCGAACGTGTTGTCGTAGCAGAACCTGTCTGCGGGTACAGGAGAACGGGGCTTAGGTTGAGACGACGCGGCCAGGAGGCAGCCATCTTTCGCGCGAACAGAGCAAGGTAGTGCCTTCGAGATGCTTGACGGGAAGTTCTTTGGCAAAGGCGTTCCAGAAATGCGGGGGGCCGGCGGCGCTGCCCTCGTCGTGGCGGAAGACTGCGCCGCCGGCTTTCACCGCTTTGCAGGCGCGGGCCTTTTCGGGCCGCGAAGCCTGCGGTCGGATCGCACGCGTCGCAAAAGACAATGCCGGCCGAGGGTGTGGAATCCCGAATATCTACCCCGGTGAAGATTTGTTTGATTTTCTTCTTTAGAGGCGGCTGATCCCAATAGTCGACAATCCTAGATTGCGGTAAGGCAGTTCACCTTGCGGATTTCCGCGCCATGGCAGCGTTGAGGAGCTGCCAAACTTGGGCGGCAGCGATATCCCATGTCCACTCGCGAGCTTTTCGGGCTGCGGCGCTGCCAACTTCTTGCCGGAGAGCCGTATTCGCATAGATGGTGTTGAGGAGCGCGGCCAAGACTTGAGCGTCTCGCGGATCGGGGAGGACGTAAGCGTTTACGTTGTTGTCGACCAAGGCGGAGACTCCGGCGAGCGTGGAGGTAATGGCGGGGAGACCGCAGGCCATGGCCTCTGCGACGGGCATCCCGAAAGAATCTTCTAGGCTCGGGCTGGCGTAGACATCGGCGGCGGCGTAGAAGCGCAGGACGTCAGGGGAAGGCAGCTCCCAGCGGCAACGGTCTGCGAGCTGAACAGTTGCCGCCAACTTGCGGAAGGGCGCGACGGCGTCGCTGCCGACGACGAGAAGGCGTAGCGGAAGTTGCGGCCGAAGAGCTATGGCCTCGAGCAGCGTGGGAAGGCCCTTGACGGTCCAATCGTTGCCGATGAGGAGCAGGACCAGATCCCCCTCGGCAAAATTGTAATGGCGGCGCATTTCTGCGCGGCGCGCCAGGCGGGATTCGACCGAGAATACGGCGGTATCGACGGCGTTCGGAATCACGCTTACATCGTGGCGCTGGAAATAGCGGGCCAGATCGGCCTTGGTACGCGGCGAGACGGCGGCGAGCGAGGTCCGGGGATTGCGATACATTTTGGTCTCAAGCCAGGTGAGCAAACGATAGTAAATCCCGCGGTGTAAATTGCGCAGAATGCCGGCAGGGGCCGGGGAGTTTGCAGATAGCTCTCGTAAGCGATGGAAGAGTGCGTGGACGATGATCACATCGGCATCGGAGCAATTGATGCCGGGGGACAAGACTAAATCGAACGGTACGGCAGAGCGGCGGACCAATTCTTGGCGCGCGCGGCGGTTGCGAAAAAACCATACGACGAATTGCAATATATGTGGCCCCGACGAACCGGCTACGGGATGCCAAATGACGCGGGCAGTCGCGGCGCTATTGGGCTCCAGAGAATTGGGTTTACCAGAATTGGGTTTACCAGGATTTGGTTCATGAGGAGTTCGGACATTGAGATCGGCGACCTGCTGGGCAAAGAGGTGTACTTCGCAGGGATACTCGCGGGCCAAACGTTCAAGGATTTCGACAAGGGCGCGTTCGGTGCCGTGACGGCGATCAACGAAAGGCGAAACTACGGCTAGGCGCAATCAGTCGGCTCCAACCCGGCGGAGGGACGCGCCCGCGGTCTCGCCCGAGGCCTGCGCCTTGAGCTTCACGGCTCGAAGGCGGAAGAGCACACCGATCGGCCGCCAGCGGTAGACGGTGATCGTCGAGAATCCGACGATCACCGGAAGAGCGACGTAGGCCAAGCCGTTGAGATCGTCGCCGATAAGATAATCGGCCAGTTTCTTGGCGGCGTAGATAAAGAAAATTAAGAACGCGACCGGATACGGCGGGTTTCGCCGGCGGTTGCCGGTCGAGGCGGAGACGCGCAAATTGCCTAAAAGAGGTTGCACGGAGCTAAATTATGGCCGAGCTAGGTAATTTACGGAAGTGGCGTTCCGATAACACCGGGGCGCGCTTGAGCGCCCCGCAAAGTGCAATCGGCCGCGGAAAAATCGCGGCGAGGGCGGCGGGCCATTTCGCGAAAGTTCGCGGAGGCGTGCTGCAGGAAGGGGGCGCGCGCAACGTTAAGAACGCGGTAGCGGCGCGGAGCCGCGACAAGGGCGGGGTGATTGTGCGACGTGACGGATGGCGCAGGAATGCAAAAAGGAGATGCTCTGCGAAACTATACCCGGTTTCGCGGCCTGCGGGGCTGTGCTAAACTTTAGCGGTTCCGCAGGGATATTCTGCGGAGCGCCTGTAGGTCTCCGCACAGCACGCGTGATTCCGAGAAAAACGCAGAATTGCCGCGGGCGCGCGTGAAATTCCCAATGTAGACCGTATGACGGTCGTGCATGACAAAGAGGATGTGTTATGTCCGGGCATTCAAAATGGGCCACGATTAAGCATAAGAAGGGCGCTACGGACGCCAAGCGCGGCCGCGTGTTTACGCGGATTATTCGAGAAATCAGCATTGCTGCGCGCATTGGCGGCGGCGACCCGGCGTCGAATCCGCGGCTGCGCACCGCGATTCTGGCGGCCAAGGGCGCGAACATGCCCAATGACAACGTAGAGCGTGCGATCCTGCGCGGCACGGGACAGCTGGAAGGCGAACAGTACGAAGAGGCAACGTTTGAGGGATATGGACCGGGCGGCGTAGGGATGCTGATTCAAGTGGTCACCACGAATCGCAACCGCGTGGTGGGCGAATTCCGACACATGATGAGCAAGAATGGCGGAAACCTGGCGGAGGCGGGCGCGGTCGGATGGATGTTCAGCCGCAAAGGCGAGATCAGCGTGGCGAAAGAATCGGCGAGTGAAGACAAGATGCTGGATTTGGTGCTCGAAGCCGGCGCCGAGGATATGAAGGATGATGGTTCGAGCTGGTACATTGTGACGCCGCCGGAAGCGCTGGAAAAAGTGAAAGAGGCTTTGGTCGCGGCGGGGATTACGCCGGAGTCCGCAGAGATTGCGATGGTGCCGCAGAATTACATCAAACTGACCGGAGCGCAAGCTACGCAGATGGTGCGGCTGGTCGAAGCGTTTGAAGAGCACGACGACGTGCAGCATGTGTACGCAAATTTTGATATTGATGAGGCGGAGATTCAGGCGGCGGTGGCCAGCTAAGGTTGTATCGGGAAGAGAATCTAAGACGGTTTGAATTGCGGTTTCTGAACCGGAACGAACGTCACCTGAGAATTCGCAGGTGACTTTTGTTTTTGCGGGCGGTTGAGCATTTCGATTTGGCGACCCGCCTTCATAAAGCTGTGGCTTGGCGCAGCGCTTGGCCGTAGACTTGTCGAGTGAATTCGACAAATCCACACGAAGGGAATGCGGCGACCCGAGGCAGGACACGTCTTCGTGTGCTTGGAGTCGATCCGGCGGCAGTTGGGCCGACAGGGTATGGGGTGATTGAGAGCAATGGATGCGTGTGCCAGGTACTGCATTATGGGGCCTTGCGGATAACCGCCAAGCGGCAACAGGAATCGATGGGCGCGGGTTTACAGGAAGTTCATGCGCTGCTGTGCAAGCTGATTGAGGAGTTTTCACCGCAGGTTTTGGCAGTGGAGGGAATTTTTAGCGCGTTGAATGTGCGCACCGCATTGCGGCTGGCGGAAGTACGCGGTGTGGTGCTGCTGGCCGCGGCGCAGCACAGTGTGAGGGTGCATAGTTACTCGCCGCGGGAAGTGAAAGCTTCCGTGGCGGGATATGGCAATGCCGACAAACGGCAAATGCAACTGATGGTGCGGGCGCTTTTGCGGATGGCGGAAACGCCCGAGCCGGCCGACGCCGCGGATGCTCTGGCCGTGGCGCTTTGCCACCTGCAGCGGGAACAGATGCAGGTGCGTTATGGGCTGCCCGAAGGCGATGACTTGTCCACGACGAATGCCCGACAGCGCAAAACCCCGGCCACCAAGGCTCCGGCCACGATCGACGCGAGGTCGATAGCAACACCGATAGCGCCGCCGCGCATCGTAGTCCATCGATGAGATTACGCAAGCTCTTTCTCCTGCTGGGTGCCGGGTTATTTTTGTGGCTGGCCGGATCGGCTTCCGTCGCCGCATCACCCTACATCACACCTCCCGGGCAAACCGCACGGCGAAGCGCGCCGGATTCAAACGGCGCCGAGCTTACCTTTCGACGGGTATTTAAGTCGAGCACTCCGGAATTCATCGAGATCATCGTGAACGAGGGGTCCGATACGGCGAGCTACGAAATCCGGCAGCTCGATGATGATCCCGGAGCGATCTCTTTTGCCGTCGGCGCGCCGCTGCGCGCCAAGATGTTTGCGCTGGCGGGACAGCTCAATCATTTTCTGGGGCAGGATTTGGACGTACACCGCAAGATCGCAAGCCTCGGCGAAAAGACGTTTCGCTGGCATCAGGGGGCGGTCAGCTACGAAACGAAATTCAACTACACGCTGAACCCCGCTGCAACGCAGCTGCTGCAGATCTTCGAAGGGCTGGCCAGACAACAGGAAAATTTTGAGTTGCTTTCGCGCCGGCTCAAATACGACCGGCTGGGCATCAACGACGCATTGCTTGAATGCGACTCGGACTACACGCGCGGGCTGCTGCCGGAACCGCAAACGCTGCTGCCGCTGCTCGATCAGATCGCCGGCGATTCGCACCTGGTAGATATCGCACGACAACGGGCGCGAAGCCTGGGTGACCGGATTCGCCACCCTAAATAGGTCGCGGCTCGCGGCAGGTGGCTGAATTCCGTGGGGCGCTTGTCCTTGCACCTACCCGCGAATCTGCGTAAAGTCCCGCAATCGTTTTCCTAACCTTTCCTACCCAGGCGAGTCTGAGTCCACAAGGTGAGTCCCGCGGAGGACGGCATTGAAAAAAATTATTGTAGGGCTGCTGCTCGGGGCCTTGCTTGGCGCGCTGGACGGAGCAACTTCCTGGTTCACACCGGAAGTTCGCGCCATGCTGATACAAATCATTATGGGGTCGATGACTAAGGACGCGGTGGTGGGCGTTATGGCCGGAATTTTTGCGCTGAAAGTACGGTCGATGGCGGCGGGCGTGGGTTTCGCCACGGTGGCCGGTTTTGCGTTTGCGTTTCTTGTGGCGCAAATGCAGCACGCGCACTATGTGGAGATTCTGCTTCCCGGCACGATCGTCGGCGCGGTGCTTGGTTACGCTACGCAAAAAGCCGGTACGGCGTAGAGCGCCTACCTAGTTGCTCGTGCGATGGCGGCCGCGTCACGGAAGCTCATCGCGCGGTAGAGAGTACGGATCGTTGCGCGGATGGCGGCCTGGCGGCCAAATCTCCCAAGGCTTCGAGATACGGCGCGTGTGCGACGCCGCGCTCGGTGATAATTCCGGCAATGTAACGTGATGGCGTGACGTCGAACGCCGGGTGTGCGGCCGGCACGTCCGGTGCGATGCGCACACCTTGAATGTGTGTCACTTCTGCCGCGGAACGTTCTTCAATGGGAATGTGCTCGCCGTCCGGGACGGTCAGATCGAACGTCGAAATGGGAGCCGCGATGTAGAACGGTACATTATTTTCCTTGGCGAGTACGGCCATTGCGTATGTCCCGATCTTGTTGGCGGTGTCCCCATTGGCGGCGATGCGATCCGCGCCGGTGACGATGGCTTTCACTTGAGCGGTCTTCAGAAAATGGCCGACCATGTTGTCGGTAATCAGCGTGAGCGGGATTCCGCCCTTCAGTAGTTCCCACGCGGTTAGCCGCGCGCCTTGCAAGTAGGGGCGCGTTTCCGGAACCAGGACGTGCAGATTTTTCCCTTGCTGCACGGCCACGCGAATCACGCCCAGTGCGGTTCCAATGCCTGCTGTAGCGAGCGCCCCGGCGTTACATTGCGTCATCACCAAGCCTTCCTTGGGCATGAACGCCGCGCCGAAATGGCCGATGGCTTCGTCGGTTGTTTTTTTCTCGAGGTGGACGAGTCGGGCTTCCGAAATCATTTCCCGGCGCACCGTTTCAAGATCGGATTTCGCGGCGAGCAAAGCGGCAAAGCGGCGATCCATGCGCTCGAGGGCCCAGAAAAGATCGACCGCGGTGGGCCGGGTTTTTGCCAGCGCATCGCGAATTTCAGTCATTTCCGCGTGCAGATCCGCGACGGAGTTGGCGTTCGAATGTTTTACGCCGAGCGCCACGCCCATGGCAGCAGCAACGCCGATCGCTGGGGCGCCGCGAATCACCATCTCGCGGATGGCTTTGGCAACATCGCGGTAGTTTGTGTAGGTGTAGCTGATTTCCTCTGCGGGCAGACGCCGCTGGTCCAGCATGACCACGCCCGCGTCGGTCCACTCGATGGGTTGCGCAACGTACATGTGCAGTTTTGTCCTCGCGATTTCGCTTAGCTACCTAGTCTACCGTGGTAGCGGTTCGTGGAGAAATTCCTTCAGTGCCCGGGCGGCATATTCTGAAAACCTTTGGTGGCAAGAATGGACGTCAAGGCGATCAGCGAGTTGTAACCCAAATGCATGAGAAAACTGGCTAGCACGGTGCCCGTGGCGGCTCTGGCAAACGTGAAGATCACCCCGACGAGCGTGAGCAGACTTACGAGGCCCCAATTCCAACCGAGTTGCGAGCCGTGGGCGGCGCCAAAGAGCATGCCGGTGATGAGGATTCCGCTGGCGGTGCCGAAACGCACAGCGTGCGGAGAGTCCATGCCAAACTTGGCCGCCAAATTAGAAAGCTTTGCGGCAAACAGCGGATAAAGGTAGCCGCGAAAGACGGTCTCTTCAACGAGCGGGGCGATCAGCACGGCCATGGCCATAAGGAGCAGGGCTGCGTGACGGTCTTTAAATAATTCTTCGATGGGCGCCTTGTCGGCGTTCTTTACACGTGAACTGGCCAGGGCAACGAAAATGGCCAGGCCGCTTCCCGTGGCAAAAAACATCCAAGGCTTGTACGTTGCGGCGCCAACGTGCCGAGAGAGTCTTCGCCAGCCGAGTGTCCACCAGAACGGAGCGTCTCGCAGGACGCCGAGTGTGACGTACAAAAAAAGAAAAATCACGGCGAACCATAAAACTTGAGTGGCCACCAGAAAGCCGGGATTGGTAAACATCTCTTGCATCTGATGCTGCGACTTGTGGATGTATACGGAAATGACGAGCGCCAAGACGGCGGGAACCACGAACATGCTGGCGGCACCAGCGAACAGGAAAACCAGAAGATGCGGCCAGGACCACGAGACAGATAGATCGGAGGGCAAGCGAACGGCGGGCGGAGGAGTGTATTGCGCGGAAGCCGGGCCAGCCGCGGCGGCGTAAGAGATGGGGTCGCCCGCGAGCGGCGGCACGGGCTCGAGCAGTTCACAATTCCCGGCTACCGACGGAGCGATGGACGCGCCACCTTCGGCAGCGCTCCGAGACGGACTCTTGTCCTGGTGCTCTTCGGGGGTGATTGGCAGATGGTCGTCCATGGGTTCCATCATTTTGCGCGGCTCGATTTCTTGGGCCATCCTCCTACGAGCGCGCCCGCCAGCAAGGGCATCAGCAATTCGTGATGACCGGTGATGGCGAAACCGCGGGACGGCGTGGCCGCTTTCTTCTGGCCCGCCTCGGTGGGACGGCGGACGACGTTTTGCAACGGCCGGTAGTGTTGAATGAAGTCGAAATTGGCGGTGGTGATGTGCTGCAGGGATACGCATTGATTGCGCGCCACCGCCACCGCTTTGAGAAAAATCTCTGGAAGCATCACGGCGGAACCCCAGTTGAGATACGCGCCGCCACCGTCCATTGTTGCGACCATGGCGCAGAATAAACGGAAATCGTGATGCGTTGCGGTCCCTAGCGCGGCTCCGTCCGCCATGGGATGCATATGCGGAATGTCCGCGCCAATGCTGAGGTGCACGGTGACGGGCACACGGCATTGGTAAGCGTTGAGCAAAACGGAGGCAGCGGCATTTTCCGGCGCGAGTTTGCGGGAGGCCAGAAATTTTCCCGCAGCTTCACCGTAACCGATGCCATGAAATGCGGAGGTCACGGCGATCTGATTGAGGAACAACCCGGTCTCGGTGGCCATGCCGAACTCGCCGGTTTTGAGGCTGGCACTGACGTCCTCGGAGGTGCCCCCGGAGAGTGCGATTTCAAAATCATGCACCAAGGCCGCACCATTCATCGCGATCCCGGTGATGAATTTTCGGCGCATCAAGTCGTTGATCAGCGGGCCGAGTCCGACTTTGATGACGTGACCACCCATGCCCCACAAAATCGCTTTGCCACGCTGTTTCGCAGACTGAATCGCCGTGGCGACATCGCGCAGGTCGTTCCCGGCTAGAATTGCGGGGAGCGCATCGAGAAATTTCGCGAATGAAGCGTTTGCTGCGAGCGGTTTGGCAAATTCGCGGACGTGCACCTTACTCTGGCGCGAAGCCAGAGGGTAGGTTCGGACGTCGCGAAGCGTAACCGGCCGGATCGGATAGACGGTCATGGTGTGGAGTTCACTTTATGAAGAACAACGCCCGCGCGCAAGTTAGAACGGAATGCGTGACCGTTCGCAGCCGGCCATTCGATGGTGCTGATGACCGTGACGCGAGACCAGGTGATGCCGGCTGCATCATTTGCCGTGTCCAATCTGTTGCAGGTCATCGCGACTCTTCGGGGCGGCAGCCTGGCCATTTCCATTGCCGTGCCCGTTCAGATTCAAGACGCGGAGGAGCGCTTGGCCGGTATACGATTTCTTCGTTCGTGCGATCAATTCCGGAGAACCCTGCGCCACGATGCGCCCGCCGCCTTCGCCGCCTTCCGGACCTAGATCGATGATCCAATCGGCTTGCTTGATGACGTCGAGATGATGCTCGATGATCAGGACGGTGTTGCCTAAGGAGACGAGGCGTTGTAACACATCGAGAAGTTTTCGTACGTCGTCGAAATGCAGTCCCGTGGTGGGCTCGTCAAGAATGTACAGCGTGCGTCCGGTCTGGCGTTTCGAGAGTTCGCGGGCCAGCTTGATGCGCTGGGCTTCGCCGCCCGAGAGCGTGGTGGCGGATTGGCCTAAGGTGACGTAGCCGAGACCCACTTCGACGAGCGTGGCGAGCTTTTGCTGAATCTGCGGGATGTTTTCGAGCAATTTCAGCGCGTCGACCGATTGCAGGTTCAGCACGTCACTGATGGAGTGGCCTTTGTAACGCACGGCGAGCGTTTCCGAGTTGTAACGCTTGCCGCGGCACACTTCGCACGTTACATAAACGTCCGGAAGGAAATTCATTTCGATGCGGCGCAGTCCATCGCCCTGGCAGGCTTCGCAGCGGCCACCCTTGACGTTGAAACTGAAACGGCCGGGCTTGTAGCCGCGTTCGCGCGATTCCGGCAGCATGGAGAAGAGTTCGCGAATTGGCGCGAACACGCCGGTGTAGGTGGCCGGATTCGAGCGCGGCGTGCGACCGATGGGCGCTTGATCGATTTCAATTACTTTGTCGATATTTTCGACACCAAGAATTTCGCGATGCGTCGCCGGGGCTTCCGAGGCACGATAGAGCTTTTGCGCCAGTGCGCGATACAGAATGTCGTTCACCAGGGTGGATTTGCCCGAGCCGGAGACGCCGGTAACGACGGTGAGTAAACCGAGCGGCAAGGTGATGTCTACATCGCGCAAATTGTTGGCCGTGGCGCCCAGGATCTGGATGGACTTGCCATTTGGGCTTCGGCGCTTTTCCGGAACGGCGATACGCGCGGCGCCACTCAGATATTGGCCGGTGAGCGATTCCGCAGTAGCGGAAATCTGTTCCGGCTTACCTTGCGCCACCAAATAGCCGCCGGCGTTGCCGGCGCCGGGACCGAGGTCCACTACAAAGTCGGCGCGGCGAATGGTGTCTTCGTCGTGTTCGACAACCAACACGGTGTTTCCGAGATTGCGGAGTTGCTCGAGCGATACCAAGAGCCGCTCGTTGTCGCGGGCGTGCAGGCCAATGGACGGCTCGTCGAGGACATAGAGCACGCCGCGCAACCGCGAACCGATCTGCGTGGCGAGGCGTATGCGCTGAGCTTCGCCACCGGAGAGCGTGGCCGCGGAACGGTCCAGGCTCAGATAGGTCAGGCCGACCGCCAACAGAAAATCCAGGCGCTCGGCAACTTCTTCAAGCGGGCGCCCGGCGATTTCTTTGTGGCGGGCGCTCAGTCGCGCGATGATTTTGTCCACTGCGGCGCGGGCCGATTGCAACGAGAGCGCCGTGAAATCTGCAATCGACAAGCCACCAAGCTTTACCGCGAGCGATTCCGGGCGCAGGCGCTTACCGTGGCAGGCCACGCACTGCGTTGCGGACATGTACTGGGTCATCCATTCGCGATAGGAATCGGAAGTGGACTCGGCGAAATTGCTTTCGAGGAATTGCAGGACGCCCTGAAACCGAAACGTTTTCGTGCCGCGGACACTTTTGCCGGCGCTTTCGGCGGCGAACTTACCGTTCGTCGGCGGATAGCCGTACAGCAACATGTTTTGCACGCGCGGCGGCAACCTGTCAAAGGGAGTGTCCAAATCAAACTCGTGCGCGTAAGCAGCCAGCTCTAGCGTCCGCTTCAGAACGCTGCTGCCCGAGCCTGGCCCCAAGCCGCCATCAAGAAGCGGGCGCGTCCAATCGGAGATTACTTTTTCCGGTGTGAAATCATATTTCGAGCCCAGGCCGTTGCACGCCGGGCAGGCGCCGTAAGGTGAATTAAAGCTAAAGGAACGCGGCTCAAGTTGCGGGACGGAAATGCCGCAGTCCGGACAAGCGAGTTTCTCTGAAAATACGTGCTCTTGGCCACCGACCACCGCTACGGTGACGAGTCCGGCGGCGAGCTTCAGCGCTGTGGCGATGGACTGCTCGAGGCGCGAGGCGATGCCTTGCTTTACCAACAAGCGATCGACAACTACTTCAATGGTGTGATTCTTGCGCTTGTCGAGCGCTGGAGGCGCATCAAGCGGGTACAACTCGCCGTTAATGCGCACGCGAACGTAACCATCCTGCGCTAGCTTTTCGAGTTCCTTGCGATAGGCGCCTTTTCGTCCGCGAACGATGGGCGCCAGAATCATGATGCGATCTTCGGGCTGGCACAGCTCACCGTGCAGAATTGCTTGCACGATTTGTTCGCTCGACTGGCGCGTGATGGCTTTGCCACAGGTGGGGCAATGCGGCACGCCCACGGATGCATATACGACGCGCAGGTAATCGTAAATTTCGGTGATCGTACCGACGGTTGAGCGCGGCGAGCGCGTGGTGGTTTTTTGCTCGATGGCAATGGCCGGTGAAAGGCCTTCGATGACGTCCACTTCGGGGCGTTCCATCTGATCGAGGAATTGGCGGGCGTAGGCCGAAAGCGATTCAACGTAACGACGCTGCCCTTCGGCATAAATCGTATCGAAGGCCAGCGAAGACTTGCCGGAACCGGACAGACCGGTGATCACCGTGAGGGTGTTGCGTGGTATCTCCACGCTGATGTTTTTCAGGTTGTGCTGTCGCGCACCCCGCACCACCAGTTTAGTCAGGCCCATGGTTTCCGACCGTGCTCCCTCCACAGGAGCCTCTGGCGCACAGTAGAGACACTGCGACCAGAATAACTTCTAACATTAGCAGGATATATTTGATGAGGTCAATGCATCCTGAAAATGGGTAGCGGTTCAGTTTCCGATTACCGCGTTGCCGGGACCTAGCGCGACTTCTGCCATAACTTCCGAGTTGGCGACCACCCGCCAAGTGACGTACCGATTCTGGCATCGTGAGTGATAAGGCGATTTATCGCCAATGAGTGAAAGACAGCAGTCCGCAGGCGATGTAAGATTATCTTGCTCTAACCCGTGAGCACCCATGAAATTCATTCTTTGCGCGAGCTTGCTTTTGTGGGCTAGTAGTGCCCCGTCCCAGACACTGGCAACGCTGTCAGAGATCCCATCTCCCACGAGGAGTCTTCAAGATGAGAAGCAATTTAATGCCGTTAAGCTGGGGCCCGGCAACACTTTTACGATTCAGCAGACGCCACCGGATCTCCAGCTAGACTCTTTTGACTTCAGCCCTGACGGCAAGTGGACGTTTATGAGTTGGGCTTCGGGAAGGTTGGAAGTGCGAGATAGCGAAACTGGGAAGCGCATTGCCCAGTTCAAGCCGACTCCGGGACCTGTCTTCGAGGCGAATTACAACGATGCAACCAAGCAATTGTTGGTGACAAGCCAGCATGGTCTGATTCGCTTCGTGGACCCTCATTCCGGCAAACCTTTGCGAGAGATTCACGCGGAAGTCGGGAAATTCAAGTATGACCTTCAGAAGGTGATCATTGCCCGAGACGGAAGCTGGCTTGCCTACGTCAACGAGGACAATGGGAAAGTGCTTGATCTAAAGACTGAACCGCCCAAAGTCTTGGCGGATCTAGAAAATGCATACGATCTTGCTCTCACACGCGATGGATCGGAGCTCTGGCTCATCAACCGGGAGAAAATCTTCGGTTTGAAAACAGATACGTGGAACAAGATTGCTTCAGCACCGCTCCTTGACGGCGTGCAACCTACCGGAACGCCTACTCTAGCCCTAGCTTCTATCGAAGGGGGCGCCGTCGCGTTCGTTCCTTCGCAAAGTGGTCTCTTGCGATATGAGCTTAAGACGATGACCGGACGCAAGGTGACAACGAACCCGAGTTATTGGGTGGCTTCAGACACGGCTAGAAACGAAATACTCGTAAATGAACGACAAGCCTTTAGCGTGTATCAGGCTGACGGCTCACTGCGCTGCCAATGGAAGCAATTTCAGCATCAGAGCATGAAAGTCAGCGAAAATGGAAAATGGCTGGGGAACCTTATCTTTGGAAAAATTGACCTCTGGCCGCTAGATTCGCTCGCGGATTCCTGCGTCAGCCCGAAACCTTAATTCGCAGTCAACGTCTTCTCAGTTGAAGCTATCAGGCGATAGCGCTCACCGTTCGGACACTCTGGCTTGCTAGGTCCTGATTTGTTGGGTAATCGGAAACTGATCCACTACCTGAAAATGAGAAAGAGTTTTCCGGCGCTTCCTACATACAAGATTTACCTGACGGGTAATTTCGCGGGAGTGGGGCATTTTTTTCGCGGACAAAAGATGGCAGTGCGCTGTAAATAAACAGCTTAGGAATGGCTTATCGGTTGCACACTGAGAGTCAGTGGGGGAGGCGAGCCGAGGATCCCTTTAGGGGATTGAGGGCTGGGCCGGTTCGCTACTCCCCCCTTACTTATTCCCTGCCGAGAGCCGTTTTCCACAGCACATGGAGTACTAGCGGAGCATCTGGTCGAGCACGATCCTGTCAACGCAGTTGTTCGCCGACAACCTGACCTGCTTAGGCGAGATAGGTGTGTACCTTGGCCGGGGCGTTCCGCCTGCCAGTAATGTCGTGGCGCGTCTGATAGTCGCTCAACGTAAGCGCCAACATGATTGCTAGCCAAAACACGGCGCAGACGATTACCAGTTGTGTGCGCTTCGGACTGTATTTGGCGTGCATAAAGAAGAGCACCACCAGAGAGGCCTTGAAGGTAGCAATGGCCAGCGCGACGACAATGTTCCATTGACCCAAATCCTGATACGCCGCAAAGACGGTAGCCGCGGTGCACACCATTAGCGCCAGGAAGATGCTCACGTAGAGTTTTGGCGAAGCGATATGTTCAGACACGCAGTGTTCTCCCGCTCCTCTAATTGTGCCGGTCGATTAAATACAGCAACGGAAAGAGATAAATCCACACAATGTCGACGAAGTGCCAGTACAAGCCGGTGATTTCAACTGGGGTATTGTACCCGGGCCCGAAGCGACCGCCAAAGGATTGCCAGATCAACCACAGCAGCAGCCCAGCTCCCACGACCATGTGCAAGGCGTGCAAGCCAGTCATGCCGAAATAGAGAGAGAAATAGAGCTGCGCGTGGGCATTCAAGGCCACCAAGCCGGTGCCTGGGTGCTCTCTGTCCTCGGCTTGGATGGCTTCGTCTATCTCTTTGCGCTCATCTTCGAGCGCTTTGCCTTCGAGGCCGCAGGAGGAGGGATGATTGACGCAGAAAGTGACGTCAAAATTGTGTCCTGGGATCAGGTGGTGGTCGTACTTCTGCTTGTATTCGACAGCCTTTACGCCCAAGAATGCGCCGCCGAGGATTAAGGTGGCAATCAAATAAAACGTAATTTGTGCCTTCTTGCCGACCTGGGCGCAGCGCACCGCCATAGCCATGGTCAGGCTGCTCATGATGAGAATAACGGTGTTTCCGCCGCCTAGCTTCAGGTCGAGGGTATTGCCTCCGATTCCGAAGGCGGCCGGAAAGGCATGGCGGTTGATGGTGTAGGTCATGAACATGCCGCCGAAGAACAAGACTTCGGTAACCAGAAAGACCCACATGCCGAGCTGCGCGGTGTCTTTCTGCTGTTCGAGCGTCTCGAATTGTCCGTAAAGCTCTCCGGTGCGGTGCACGCGGTGCTCCTCTTCTGTTTCGTTTCGCAGCGGCCGGCGGCCGCCTTGATCGTACGTTGCCCGAAAACGCCGGGGACTGAAGCCCGACCCCTACAAAGTCAAAACAACACCCCGCTTGAGAAACCGGCTACCACGTTAATCGTCGCCGTGCGCCGGTAACAAGCCTGGCGCGCTGCGATCGAGCGCCAGATCTGGACGATGCTCGAAATCGTAAGGCTCCCAATCGACGACCGGAGTAACGTCGAAGTTTTCGGTGAGCGGCGGCGAATCCGTTTTCCATTCAAGTCCGGTGGCCGGCCACGGATTTGGCCCTGCGACGCGGCCGTATTTGATGGACCAGGTCAGGTAAATCATCGGCAGAAGATAGCCGAGGGCCAGAATCGAAGCTCCCGCGGTGGACATGACGTTAAGCGTCTGAAACTCCGGAGGATAGCTGTGGTAGCGGCGCGGCATGCCGAGATAGCCCAAAATAAATTGCGGGAAGAACGTGAGATTGAATCCGACAAAGAGCACCACGGCGGCTAAACGGGCGAGGAACTCGGGATACATCTTGCCGGTAATCTTGGGCCACCAGTAGTGCAGCCCGCCGACGTAGCCCATGACGGCGCCGCCGACCATGATGTAGTGAAAGTGGGCGATGACGAAGTAGGTGTCGTGCAGGTGAATGTCCAGGCCAAGGCAGGCCAGAAACAAGCCCGTCAGCCCGCCAACGAGGAACAAACCGATGAAGCCCAACGAATAGAGCATCGGTGTATCGTAGGAAATCGAGCCTTTGTAGAGCGTGGACGTCCAGTTAAAAACTTTTACCGCGGAGGGAATCGCCACAAGATAGCTCATCAGCGAGAATGCGAGCCCAGCGTAAACCGATTCGCCGGTAAGAAACATATGGTGGGCCCAAACGAGGAAGCCGATGACCGCGATGGCGATACTCGAGCCAGCGATGAAGGAATATCCGAAAATTGGGCGGCGTGCAAAGGTAGGAATGATTTCGCTGATCACCCCCATGGCCGGAAGAATCATGATGTACACGGCCGGGTGCGAGTAAAACCAGAACAAGTGCTGAAAGAGGATAGGGTCGCCGCCAAGAGCCGGGTTGAAAAAGCCCAGATGAAACATGCGCTCGAGGCCGGCGAGCAGCAGCGTAATGGCGATCACCGGAGTGCCGAGAATGAAAATCAGGCTGGTGGCGTAATGCGCCCAAACAAAGAGCGGCAAGCGGAACCAGGTCATGCCGGGCGCACGCATGGTGTGGATGGTGACGACGAAATTCAATCCGGTGAGAATGGAAGAGAAACCGTTAATAAAGATGCCGATGACCGCCGGGGTGACCGCGGAGTTTGAATAGATGCTGCTGAGCGGAGTGTAAAAGGTCCATCCGGTGTCCAGTCCGCCGGTGCTAAAAGAATAGAGAACGAAGCAGCCACCGATAATGTAGATATACCAACTCAGGAGATTCAGCTTTGGGAAAGCCAAATCCTTGGCGCCAATCATGATGGGAATCAGGAAATTTCCGAGCACGGCGGGAATCGACGGGATGAGGAAAAAGAAAACCATGGCCACGCCGTGCATGGTGAAGAGCTTGTTGTAGGTCTCGGGGGATACCAGGTAGCCGCCGGGCGTGAGCAGATGGATGCGTATGAGGGAAGCGAAAATGCCACCCACGAAAAAGAAGAAGGTCACGGACGCCAGATACAGCAACGCGATGCGTTTGTGATCGGTGGTGAGCAGCCAGGACCGAATGCCGTAAGAGGCATTCAGATAGAGCTTTTCCGGCATGGTGTGGACCGGTGATGGCATCGTCGCACTCATAACTTAGTTCTTTCCCGTGGTCTGCGAAGCTGTGCTCGGGATAACCCCGGCGCCGGTGGCGGGCACGGGATCCGCTTGCAGAGACTTCACGTACGAAATCAGATCGAGAGTTTGCTCTTCGGTCAGTTGGCCCTGATACGTTGGCATGAGCGGCTGATAGCCGGCAACAATTTTGGCGTTGGGATTTAAAATGGATTCGCGAATGTAGCTTTCGTCGGCGGTAACTATGGAGCCATCCGCCAGACGCACCTGACCACCAAATACTCCATTTAGTGAAGGCGCACGGCCTTTGCCATCACTAGCGTGGCAGGTGAGGCATGCGCGATCCGCAAACAGCTTTGCGCCCGCGACGACGGGATTCACATTCGAGCCCGCGGAGCCAGCGAGCCACGCGGTATATTCGTCCGGCTCCATGACCGTGACCCAACCGCCCATAATCGCATGGTTGGTGCCGCAGTATTGCGAGCAGTAAAAATGATACTTACCGACCTTGGTCGGGCGGAACCACAAGGTATTGTAGTGGCCCGGCACGACGTCCATTTTCACGCGGAAGGCCGGGACGGAAAAGTCGTGAATCACGTCTTCGCTGCTCATGATCAAGCGTACGTCTTGGCCGACCGGGACGTGCAGTTCGTTGATTTCTTTCAGGCCGTTGGGTTGTTGCAGCTTCCACATCCATTGTTTGCCGATGACGTAAATATCCAGCGCATCGGAAGGCGCGCGCCGGAAATCCACGTACACGACCGCACCCCAGCCAAACATGGCCAGCGCCAAAACCAGCGGAACGACGATCCACGCGGTTTCCAGACGCATGTCTCCGTGAATGGACACGCCAATTTCGCCCGGAGTTTTTCTCCGGAACTTGTAAAGAAAGACAATAATCGCGGCGGTGACGGCTACGGCAAAAAACAGGCAAACGGCGATAATGAACAGCATCAGCGCGTCGACGTGCGGCGCGAAGTTGGAGGCCTGCTCCGGATAAAGTGGCAATTGCGACTGCACGGCTTAGTGAGCTCCTTGCGGCGCGGCCAAATCGCGGCGCCGGAAAACCACAATGCCCAGCACGATGCACAGCACGGTGAGAACTCCGGCGGCACGGATAATTTTCAGGATAGAGGCGCTGTAGGTCGCCGAACTCGGATCGTACTGGTAGCAGAACAGCAAGACGTGATCGATGGGCGTGCCGATTTTGCCGGCGGAAGCATCAACCAATCCGAAACGCACGTCGCGTGCCGGATATTCCACGCCATAAAAATAGCGCGAGATTCTGCCATCGGGCGTAAGAATCATGATGCCGCTGGCATGCGAGAAAAAATTCGACTTAGCGTCAAACTTATATCTAAAGTTGGCCGCCTTCGTGGCGCCGTCGATAGCATCCTGACTGCCGGTAAGGAAATGCCAGCCGCTGTCTGTCCCCGGGCGCTGGAAATGTCCGAGGGCACTCTGTTTTTTCTGCGCCGCCATATCCGGTGATTCACGAGGATCGAAGCTCAGGAACACCACGTCATAATCGCGGCCAGGGTTAAACGACAACATTTTGAGCGCGCCGACGACGCCTTGCTCGACCTGATTGCACAGCATGGGGCAGCCGTAGTACACCAAGGCCAAAAGCACCGGCTTGCTGTGCCCGAAATAATCGCCCAGCTTGACACTTTTCCCGTTCTCATCTTTAAACGACAAATCGCCCGGCATCTGTGCGTTCAAGGTGGGCTCGAATCCGACATTCTGCAACGCGGGAGGCAGCGTAGTGGAGGTCTGACCCACGCTCGGCGCTGCTTGCGCATGGAGCGCTGCCGTTCCGCCAAGCATCGGCAGCATTCCGAGCATCACCGCGATTGTGCGCAACATGTGCATGGCCCTAATTCGCGCTCCCCACGGCGGCCGTCTTGTTGGGTGCACCGGCTTTAGCAGCATCGGCGGACTTCGCCGATGCTCCGGCGCTTCCGTGTACGCCGCGTTCGACGATTATCTTCATCGCTTCGCTTACGGGAATCTGCGCGATGCCTGTGCTTTGATCGATCCAGCGCAACTGTTCGTTAGCTCGTGAGTCGTCGGCGAGCTTCTCGCGCAGGTCCTGTTGGGGATCTACCTCGTGCCCCGGAACGCCCTGCAAACGTGGCTCCGGCGGATAAGCATGCTCCAATTTTTGCTTGTCGGTCATCTCTTTGCGCATCGGAAGGACGGGGGCATCGGCGTCGACCACCATCTTCGTGGTAACGCGGAGAATCACCACCGCGGCGGCAAAAGCGAGAATGGTGGCCACGGCCAGCGAGAACAGATACCAATAAATCGTGCCCGCCTGGACGTCGCGGGATTCGTAGGCCACGGTGTCGTGGCGCGGCTCGCCGTTCATTCCGTGTACCGATCCATGCCCGGTGTTTTGCTCAGTGCTCATTCGCAATCGCTCCAGCCAGCTTCGGGTCACCCAAGGGCAGCAGCGGCTGGCGTTTCAGTTGCCAGGCGAAAAACGCCAGCCAAAGCCCTAACAGCGCGATGGGTAGAACAACATCCAGCACGTGCGGCGCAGCACTCCGGTAAAACTCCGGCTGCGTCAGCCAGTATAAGTCCACCAGGCGCATGAAAATCATCCACATGGCGACCTTCGGCAGGAGGTTCTGGTTGCGCTTTAAATCCTTCGATAGCAACAGGAAAAAGGGCACGAAAAAATGGAAGATCAAAACAACGATCGCCACGATTCCCCAACTGCCGTAAAGACGCGTGCGGTAGAAACTGATCTCTTCGGGCAAGTTGCCAGACCAGATGATGAGCAACTGAGAAAACGAGAAGTACGCCCAGAGCATGTTGAAGGCGAAGAGCAAACCACCGAACTGCCACAGATGACGCTTCTGCAGAAGCCCCGCCAGCGGCCCGGAGCGGGCGAGAAAAACAACAATGATGGCCATCAGCGCCATGGAGGAAATGAGCTGACCGGCGACATAGAGGAAGCCATAAATCGTGCTGGCCCAATGCGGCGAGATGGACATCACCCAATCGATGGCCGCGAAGCTGATGGTGAAGACGTAGAGAATGATGCCCGGGCCGGCGAGCTGCTTGAAGCGCTGACGCAAAGCGCGGTCTTCCCGATTGATATCCTGCTGGCGTGACCAGCGGTTGAAAATCCACATTAAGAACAGCCATACAGCGAAGTAGAGTAGCGCGCGAATTCGGTAGTTCGTCTGGGTCAGATACGTCTGCTGCATGTGCGACAGGGGATCTTCTTTGAGCTTATCCGGATCCATCCAGGCGCCATACAGATGGTGCATGCCGGGGAAGAAAATCGGCAGGAACAAGAGGAACAGCAGCGGGAGCGTGCGTGTGGCGGATTCAAGTGGGCGGCGAATCATGATGCCCCATTGTCCGCTGGTGAGATGCTGCAACATGAGAAGGCCCAGCGAACCGAGCGCGAAACCGAGCACCAGCATGTAACCCATGAGGTAGGCGCGGAAAAAAGCGTCCTGCGCCTCGGGGCTACGCATACCGAGAAAGGCTCCGAGGACCAGCGCAATGGCGCCCACGGCCAAAGCCGACGTCTGCAAGCGGCCAACGCTGGCGGGCGCCTGGTAATCCTGCGCTTTGTAGTCCTGCGCGGTCATTTCGCCGAGTCTCCTGAAGCTAGCTTTTGCCGCAACTCCGCGGGCAAGTCCGCGGCATGCGCGTTGCGGCTAAGCTGCAGAGCACGCACATAGGCCACGATGGCCCAGCGATCGCGCGGCGGAATCTGCGCGCCGTAGCTGTACATCTGCCCAAAGCCGTTCGTAATTACATCGTAGAAATATCCGTTGGGTGCTTCGCGCAAACGATCGATGTGATAGCTCGGCGGATGCTTCATGCCGCGTAGCGCCACCATGCCGTTGCCGTCGCCTTGCAGTCCGTGGCACGGGGTGCAGAACGCCGTGAAGCGATCCCTGCCTCGTTCCAGCAACTCCTGATTTACCGGCAGATTGGCGGGGAAACTATTCGAATCTTTGGCAATCATATATTCGTCGTTCGCCAGGGCGTCGCGCGAAACGGTGTTTTCAAGCAGCGGACGCTCGGAGCGGCCATCACGGAAAAAGTCCGACGGTGCCAGCGGCCGGTATTTGGGCTGCGTGGCCATATCCTGGCGCATGCGGTCGCAGCCGCCGAGGAACGCCGTGCCACACGCCACCACGGCCAGCAGCAGCAGGGGGGTGCGCGCGATGTGCCGCGGGGCGCTACTCATCCTGCACCTCGGTAACGTGCTGCGGATGCAAGCCCTGCAAAAAGCGCGCGGTATCGGCCAGATGAAATTTAGGATCAGTGGCCTCGATGCAGATGAAGAACTTATCCGACGAGGCGCGCAAGAAGCGGTGCACGTTAAAAACCGGGTGGTGCGGACGGGGAAGCCCGTTCATGGCGATCATGCCAAAGACCGCCGAAAGCGCCGCGCCAAGCACCGTCAATTCAAACGTAACCGGAATAAATGCCGGCCAACTGTTCAGCGGCCTCCCGGCGACGTTCATGGGATAACTGACCACGTTCACCCAATACTCAAAACCAAACCCACCCAAACCGCCGCAAAGACCACCGAGAAGCGTCACAAGAGGCACATTGTTGCGCCCGAGGCCCAGCGCCTCTGAAAGTCCTTCGACGGGAAACGGCGCATACGCGTCCATGTGCTTATATCCAGCGTCGCGCACCTGCTCGGCCGCGTGCAGGAGTTGATGGGCCGTCTCAAATTCGGCCATCACACCGTAAAGTTGTTCCCTGTGCTCCATCAATCGTGTTCCTCGGACTGATGCGCCACCAGTTCACGCATCTCAGCCATGGCAATCGCGGGTAGCGCCCGGGCAAACAAGAAAAGCAGCGTGGTGAAAAGTCCGAGCGTCCCAACAAACGTTGCGTAATCCCATACCGTGGCCGAATAGCGACCCCACGCCGAGGGCATGAAATCGCGCGTCAAGCTGATGACCACAATTACGAAGCGTTCCAGCCACATTCCGGTGTTGATGATCAGCGACATGACGAAAAGCGCGGGGATATTTCTGCGCACCTTTTGAATCCACAACAACTGCGGGGTCAGGATGTTACAGAGAATCAGCGCGTAATAGTAAGGAGCGTACGGGCCGTGCAGACGCTGATTCACGAGGAACACGTCGAATTTGTTGCCACTGTATTCGGAAAGGAAAAATTCAAAGAAATAGCCGTAAGCCACGATCAAGCCGGTAGCCAGCATCACCTTGGCCATATTTTCAAGGTGCCGCATGGTGATGAAGTCTTGCAGACCGTACGCCGCGCGTAAAGGAATGGCGATGGTCAGCACCATGGCGAAACCGGAGTAGATGGCGCCGGCAACGAAATACGGCGGGAAAATCGTGGTGTGCCAGCCGGGTACGATGGC
>JBEKVU010000005.1:0-24412 GCA_049513775.1 Candidatus Acidiferrum sp. | reverse complement strand
AGATGAACGTCTACAAGCCCCTGATCATTTTCAACATCACCCATTCGATCACCATCATGACCGACGGCTGTAGCAACTTCCGCAAGTTCCTCGTCGAAGGCACCAAGCCCAATCTGAAAAAGATCAAGGAGTACGTCGACCGCTCGCTCATGCTCGTCACCGCGCTCTCCCCAGTAATCGGCTACGACAAAGCCTCCAAAATCGCCCACTTCGCCATGGATAATGACCTCACACTGAAAGCCGCCGCCCTACAACTCGGTTTCGTCACCGAAGCCGAATTCGATCGCGTCGTCGATCCCGTAAAAATGGTCAAGCCTTACGTTGCCGCAGCCGCCGGCAAGTAGCCGGCGCCAAACTATGGCCGCAACGTTACACTCGACCTCGCAGCGACCGCCTATGACCTTCGAGGAACGCTCCGACCTCACGCTCTCTCTAGCCCGAGTTCTCTTCGTCAACGGTCAATCCACAGAAAGAACGTTGTCGGCTGTCGAGCGTTTCGCCCAAATCCTCGGATTGCGCGCCAAAGTCAGTCCTCGTTGGGGCGAGTTGCACCTTCATGTGGAAGAAGCTCCTTCTACGCAGCCAGCCATTCAGGGTGCCACGCGAACCTCCGTAGCAGTAGCCGAGCCCACCGGTGTCGACATGGATCGCGTGGCCTCTGCCATGCGCCTGGTCGAGGATGTCGCTACTGGCCGCGTCGCTCGATCCGCGGCAAAAGACGCCATCGCCGCCATCGCGAAAGCTCCTCCCGCGCGAGCCTGGCTCTTCGCGCTAGCCGCAGCCGCGGGCGCGACGGCATTATCCATAATCTTCGGCCTCCAACATTTCATTGCCGCCGTGATCATTTTCTTCAGCGCCGCAGCCGGCGCCGTTCTTCGCCGCATCCTCGCGCGCCACAGCCCCAACCTCTTCCTGCAACCATTCTCCGCCGCCGTGCTGGCAGGCATCATCGGTGCGCTAGCGGTCCACTATCAGTTGAGCTCCTCGCTGCGCCTGGTCGCCGTTTGCCCGTGCATGATTCTCGTGCCCGGCCCCCACTTTCTCAATGGCGCTTTAGACCTCATCGAAGGCCGCATCCATCTCGGCTCCGCCCGCACCATCTATGCCGCGCTTGTAACGCTGGCCATCTCGGCTGGCCTGCTATTGGGCCTGACACCGCTAGGCGTTTCCTTGCCGGTAGGAGTAGCCGGCCGTGCCGTACCCTGGTGGCTAGACGTTATCTCCGCGGGCATCGCCGTTTCTGCCTTCAGCGTCTTCTTCTCTACGCCACTGCGCATGCTGCCATGGCCGGTAGCCGTCGGCATGCTCGGTCACGCCCTCAGGTGGTGGACCATCTCCTCACTCGGCGCAAGCCCAGCCATCGGCGCCCTGGTTGCCTGTCTCCTCGTCGGAGTGATCCTCACCCCCGTCGCACTCCGCACCCCCATGCCGTTCGCCGCCATCGGTTTCGCTTCCGTAGTCTCCATGATTCCCGGGGTCTACCTCTTTCGCATGGTCAGCGGTCTTGTGCAACTCGCCGACGGCGCGCACACCACCCTCCCCCTCCTAAGCGCCACCATCTCCGACGGCATGACCGCCCTGACCATTATCCTCGCCATGAGCTTCGGCCTCCTCGCCCCAAAGCTCATCATCGACCGCCTTAGCCAATCCTTCATACACACCAAATCCTAAAGGGAAAGGGAACCTGCGATTCCGCGCCTCTTCTCCGTGTCGTCCCGTAGGGACCAGCTTTTCGCCCTTGGAAAATCTCTCGGGCCCTCGCCTGTTTGACCCGCCAGCAATACTCTCCAGGTATATTGGTTCCTAACTCTACAAGTACAAGGCATACGCATGAGCGACATCTTTATCAGCTACGCCACCGAAGACCGCGAGCGCACCCGCCCCATCGTTGACGCCCTCAAACATCGCGGCTGGTCCGTCTTCTGGGATCGCAACGTTCCCCCCGGCAAAAAGTGGGACGACATTCTGCACGTTCAACTCGAACAAGCCCGTTGCATCGTGGTCCTGTGGTCCCAGCATTCCACCAAAAGCGAATGGGTCCGCCACGAAGCCGGTATCGGCAGGTTCCGTCACATTTTGGTTCCTGTCCTCCTCGACGACGATTCCCAAGTCACCGCCGCCATTCCCGCAACCTTACACACCATTCAGCTCGCCAAATTAGCCGTCCTCGCCGATTCCTCCAGCGTCGACTTCACCCCGCTCCTCTGTTCCGTTTCCCAAACACTCTCCCGCAGCGGCGCCATCGCCAAATGGACCGTCGCGATCCTCGGCACCGCCGCCTTGCTGCTCTTCTCTTACATCGCGTATCGCCCGCTGGCCATCTTGCGCGTGGCCGCCCGCACCGGCCTCAAGCGTGTCGAGCAGGGCAAGTACACCACCGGCGAAAACGAAAGACTCGGCGGCGCCATCCGCAATGCCAAACAAATAAAACTCCTCGTCGCCAACGCCAACAGTTTCACCAACGCCTTCGGAAGCGACATCAGGGAATTCTTCGCCAAGCCCGGCGCCTCCATGCAGGTTCTGTTCGCCACCGCCGACAGCGAGTTTTACAAGGAAGGCACGCAAATGACCTACGGCGCCGATTGGAATGAAAAACAAAAATCCGAAGCCTATCAGGGCAACATGGCCCGCGTCGCCGTCTCCCGCCAAATCCTAATGACCGACGCCGTCGACGAATCCAAGGTCCAGTTCAAATACTTCAACACCGAGTTCCGCCTCCCGGTCATCATCGTCGACGATAAGTTCTGCTTCCTTACCATCCGTCTCCCGCCCGATGACGGCACGCAATCCCTGCGCCTTGAATTCGATGGCGGCGACCCCGGCTACATCCAGGCCTGCGTCAAACACTTCGATCTCCTCTGGAAACGCGGCAGCACGCAACCTCTTCGCAACCAACCCTAGCTAAGCTAGCTTTCAGACCCGCCAGCCGGCGCGGAACAATTCTCAGTCGCGGTTCCTGGCACGGGAGCCCGTCGTCCGTGCGCTTGCTGGTCCATCAACTGTGTTGCGGAAACTGACTGTTCGCCTAGCCCACGCGCCACGCTCTAGACTGGCAAACTCTGCCCTAGCACCGACCAACTCCCCTAGGCCGTTCACAGCACCCCTCCGATAGCGCGATCCATCCGACGATTCCGGCGGCCCACAAAACGCCAGGTGGCACCGACAATTCGTAGCGGTATAAAGCTTGTATATTCAATATTGTACGCCGAAACGCGCCCCGTACTCGCGCACCAACAACGAGATTGCTCCCTCAACCCCCACGCGCTATCCTCCTCAGTTCGTCGGAGGATCCCAATGCCTGTCAGAAATCTCGCCGCAAGCATCCTGCTCACCGCAACGTCTCTACTCACCAGCTACCTGCCACACGCCGCCGCGCAAACCGCACCAACCCTGCCATACGATCCCGCCCTGTACTCCGATCTTCGCTGGCGCTGCATCGGCCCCTACCGTGGCGGACGCACCGTCGCCATCACCGGCGTCTCAGAACAGCCCGGCGTCTTCTACATGGCCCAGGTCAACGGCGGCGTCTGGAAAACCGACGACTTTGGCAACACCTGGAATCCCATCTTCGACGATCAATCCTCCGGCAGCGTCGGCGCCATTGCCGTCGCGCCCAGCGATCCCAACATCGTCTACGTTGGCAGCGGTGAAGGCCTGCAACGACCGGATCTCGCCATCGGCGACGGCATGTACAAATCCACCGACGCAGGAAGATCCTGGACGCATCTCGGGCTGCGCGACGCCCAGCAAATCACCGCCATCATCGTCGATCGCGACAATCCCAAACGCCTCTTTGTCGCCGTCGAAGGCCACCCCTACGGCCCCAGCGTCGAACGCGGCGTCTTTCGCTCCACCGACGGTGGCGCCACCTTCCAAAAAGTTCTCTACCAGGACGAAAACACCGGGGCGGCCGACCTCGCCTTCGATCCACAAAATCCCCTAATCATCTACGCCGTGCTCTGGGCTGCTCGCGTCGCGCCTTGGGAAGTTCGCGACGGCAGCTCCTTCATCACCGCAGGCAGCGGCCTCTTCAAATCCGAAGATGGCGGCGACACCTGGCATCCGCTCACCAAAGGCTTGCCCACCTACGCCGAAAAACTCGGCCGCATGGGCATCGCCGTCTCGCACAGCGATCGCAATCGCCTGTACGCCACTGTCGAGGCCGCCGGTGACCACGCGGGCATCTATCGCTCCGACGATTTCGGCGCTTCCTGGGAGCAAGTCAACCACGATCACCGCATCGGCGGTCGCGGCCCCGGTGCCATGGGCATCGCCATCGCACCCGACAATGCCGACACCCTCTATGTCGCCAACACCACAACCTGGAAATCGACCGACGGCGGCAAAAACTTCGTCGGCCTCAAAGGCGCTCCCGGCGGCGACGACTACCAGCGCATCTGGATCAGCACCGATATTCCCAAAATCATGGCGCTTTCCGCCGATCAAGGCGCGGCCATCAGCGTCAACGGAGGCGCGACCTGGTCCAGTTGGTACAACCAACCGACCGCGCAGTTCTATCACGTCACCACCGACAACCGATTTCCTTATTGGGTCTACGGCGCGCAGCAGGAGAGCGGTTCTGCAGGCATCGCCAGCCGCACCGACTACGGCGAAATCACCTATCGCGATTGGAAGCCGCTGGGCGTTGAGGAATACGGTTACATTGCTGTCGATCCGCTCGACGACAATTTGCTGTACGGCGCGCGTATGACGCGCACCAATTTCGCGCTCGGCGAGGTCGCGGACATCGCGCCCGAAGTCCTTCGCCGCGGCGAATATCGCTACGACCGCAGCCTGCCGGTGGTTTTTTCGCCGGAGGATCCGCACACGCTGTATTTTTCGGCCAACGTATTGTTCAAGACCACCGACGGCGGGCGCAGTTGGCAGGTCATTAGCCCGGATCTTTCGCGGCCGAGCTACGAAATTCCGGCGAACCTCGGCGTCTTCACCGCCAGCGATCCGCAGAAAGGCCAGCATCGCGGCGTAATCTACGCCGTCGCGCCCAGTTACAAAGACGTCAATACTATCTGGGCCGGCACCGACGACGGTTTAATTCACATCACGCGCGACGGCGGAAAATCCTGGTACGACATCACGCCGCCGCAACTCACCCCGTGGAGCAAGGTCTCCATCATTGAAGCTTCGCACACCGACGCAGCCACCGCCTACGCCGCCATCAACCGCTTCCGCCTCGACGATCTTCGCGCGCATATTTACCGCACGGGTGATTACGGCAAATCGTGGACGGAAATTACCAAAGGCTTGCCGGACAACGCACCCGTCAACGTGGTTCGCGAAGATCCCGTGCGCAAAGGCTTGCTGTACGCGGGCACCGAAACTTCAGTCTATGTTTCCTTCAACGGTGGCGACAGCTGGCAGCCGCTGCAACTGAATCTGCCGCACACTTCGATGCGCGACTTAACCATTCACGGAGACGATTTAATCGTCGCCACGCACGGGCGCTCTTTCTGGATTCTGGATGACCTAACGCCGCTTCGCCAAATTGCAGACGCCGCCGTCGCGAAAAAAGATTTTCTCTTCGCGCCGCAACCCGCCATGC
This sequence comes from Candidatus Acidiferrum sp., assembly GCA_049513775.1. Taxonomy (GTDB): domain Bacteria; phylum Acidobacteriota; class Terriglobia; order Acidiferrales; family UBA7541; genus Acidiferrum. Next base: position 18,852 of record JBEKVU010000005.1, on the reverse strand, counting down.
GCCTCCGTTGGAGCCGTTATCCCGATACCCCGCTGCCGCCGGAAACGCCCGCGGGACAAAATCCACCGGACGGCGCCATTATCGACTATTACCTCGACGCAGCTTCCGGCCTTCCCAGCGGCAAACTCACGCTGGAAATTTTCGACGAGCACAGTCACCTGGTCCGCCGCTATTCCAGCGACGACCAGCCGCAGGACATGGAAAAAATCGCCGCGTCCAATCCCATTCCCATGTACTGGGTGCGCCCGGAAAAAATTCTCTCGGCCCAACCCGGCATGCATCGCTTCGTCTGGGATTTGCATTACACCAAACCAAATTCACTCAGCCACGAATTTCCCATCTCCGCCATCCCGCACGATACGCCGGAGCTCCCGCTCGGGGCCTTGGCGCTTCCCGGAACGTACACCGTGAAACTCCGCAGGGTCGCCGACAAGCCAGGCCCCGACAGCTCGGCTGGCGACAAATCGGGCAGCGACGCTGCGCTCACGCAAACGCTCGTCGTAAAAATGGATCCGCGCATCAAATCCACCAACGTCGACCTCGCGCAGCAATTCGCCATGGAATCCGCTTCGGTCATCGGCATGAACGACACCTTCGCCGCGCTCGCACAGCTGGCCTCGGTACGCGCGCAAATCAAAGAGCGCCTAACGCCGGCAGGGAAGTCGCCTCTGGCCCCCGCGCTGACCGCCCTCGATCAGCGCCTCGCGCAACTCGAAGGCAGTGCTGAAAGCAATTTCGCCGGCCTCCCTCCAGGCAGCAAACAACCGGAAAATTTTTCCACCGCGCACCAACACTTCAGCCAAATGCTAAACGTTGCCGACAGCTTCGACGGCGCGCCGACGACACAAGCCGTCGTCACGTTTAAGCAACTGGAAGATGACACCCAGCAGCTACTGAATACCTGGAAGAAAATGCGCGAGCAGGACATCTCCAAACTTAACGGAGAACTGACAAAATCTGGTCAACCAGCAGTTGATGCAGACAAACCACCCGCCAACGCGCCAGCCTCCGACGACGATGGCGACGACGAACCATGACGCAACCGGCCGTGCGAAGGGCAGTCGTTCCCCCTCAGTTTCGCGTCGCGAATTGACTTGGCTGGAGGCGTCCGTTACGCTTTTGTGTTTGCGTGATGCGGATTTTTTGCGCAGGGGAATGAGGCGATCGCGGTATGGCTGAAGAGAAGCTTCCGACACGGGCTGAAGATTTTAGCGAGTGGTACAACCAATTGGTGCTGAAGGCGCAACTCGCCGATTACGCGCCGGTGCGCGGTTGCATGGTGGTACGCCCCTACGGGTGGGCGCTTTGGGAAAATATTACCGCGGCGCTGGATAGAAGATTCAAGGCTACGGGGCACCAGAACGTGGCGTTTCCGATGCTGATTCCGCGCAGCTTCATCGACAAAGAGAAACATCACGTGGAAGGCTTTTCGCCGGAACTGGCGGTGGTCACCATTGGCGGCGGGGAAGAGCTGGCGGAGCCGCTGGTGATTCGTCCAACCTCGGAAACAATTATCGGGCATATGTGGTCGAAGTGGATTCAGTCCTACCGCGATTTACCGGTGCTGATGAATCAATGGAACAGCGTGGTACGCTGGGAGTTGCGCACGAAATTATTTTTGCGGACCCTGGAATTTTATTGGCAGGAAGGGCATACCGCGCACGCCACGCGCGAGGAAGCGGAGTTTGAAACCCGGCAGATGCTGGACATTTACACGGATTTTGCCGTGAATGATGCCGCGATTCCGGTGATACCCGGCAAGAAATCCGATGCGGAAAAGTTTGCCGGGGCGGACGTTACCTTCTCAATCGAAGCAATGATGGGCGACGGCAAAGCGCTGCAAGCGGGCACCTCGCACTTCCTTGGGCAGAACTTTGCGCAGGCGTTCGAGGTGCGCTACCTCGATCAAAACGGCCAGTTGCAGCATTGCTGGACCACGTCCTGGGGACTTTCCACGCGCTTTATTGGCGCGATTATCATGGTGCACGGGGACGATCAGGGGCTGATTCTGCCCCCGAAATTGGCGCCCATTCAGTGCGTGATCGTGCCGATCCACAAGACGGATGAAGAGAAGGCCGGCGTGCTCAATGCCGCGCGCAAGCTGCACGGGGAACTCGTGAAAGCGGGGATTCGCGTAAAGCTCGACGAACGCGAGGGGCAGAGCGCGGGGTGGAAATTTAACGATTGGGAAATGCGTGGTGTGCCGGTACGCGTCGAGCTCGGGCCGAAGGACGTAGCGAAACAAGCTGCGGTGCTGGCGCGGCGGGATAGGCCAGGAAGAGAAGGGAAGGCTAGTGGGGCGCTGGCGGATTTGCCGGTGACGATCGAGAAATTGCTCGCTGAAATTCAGCAAGCCCTGCATGACCGGGCTTTGCGCTTCCGCAAGAGCAATACACACGACACGAAAAACCTCGAGGAGTTAAAGCGCGCGGTCGAAAACGGTTTCGCCATGGCGTCCTGGTGCGGCAGCGGCGACTGCGAAGCGAAAATCAAAGAAGAAACGCGCGCGACGATGCGGTGCATTCCTCTCGAGCAAGAAGGCGCGGCCGGCGACTGCGTGGCTTGCGGCAAAGCTTCCGCGGAGCGGGCGGTTTTTGCGCGAGCCTACTAGATTCGTTAATTACCGGGTTTTGACCGCTTTTTGTAGGGCTTTTGCCCGCCGTTCCGCCCCTTGGACAGTTGCATTAACGCCACATTCCGCCCGCATGCTTGTCGACACCTCGCCACACGGATGCTACCGTAAATTGAGTGAGAACTTGCGGATTGGATGCCACTCTGGAGACGCCTTTGCTTGCTGACCGGTCATCAGGACGAAGAGGTGCGCGGCTTGCGAAGCGCTCTTTGTACGGGGCAGCGCGGAACCGCGCTAGCCTGGGAGCGGGGCGGCGCCTAGAGGTGGCGCGAGCAGAGCGCGGCGAAGGCAAACTCAAGACGATTTTGTTTCTGGTAGTGTTTGTTTCCTTCATTTTTGTGGGATTTAAGACCGTTCCGGCGTACGTGGCGGAATACCAACTTGCGGACAAGATGCAGGAAGTGGCGCGCTTCGCGGTGGTCGGTCACCAGAACGACGAGCAGATTCGCGACGCGATCTTTAAAGTGATTCAGGATCTGGACATTCCGGCGACCAAGGACGATATCAAGGTGACCAGCACCAATACCCTGGTAACGATTAACGTGGACTATCGCGTGCCGGTAGATTTGCTGGTGTACCAGACGGAAATGCACTTTTCGCCGAGCAGCGAGAATAAATCTCTATATTAGGAATGTCGTCGAGAGCCCCCGTGCGGCGCACGTTCCGCGCTATTTCTGCATCCTAGTTAAGTACGCCTTTGCCAGGCGCCAACTGTTGCGAGAAACTAAAGGCTAACCGAGGGAGCGGCCGTTTGCGCATTCGTCTGCAAAAAGGATTTTTTACCTCCATCGTGGGGCTGACGCTGCTGGCAGTGGTGCTGGCAGCGGTGCTTACCGCGGCCGGAGTTTTCACGTATTACTACGTGAAGTATTCGCGGGCCATCACGGCTCGCCTTTCCGGGCACGTGCTGCAAAACACCACGCAGATATTTTCGGCGCCAGAAGAACTTGCCGAAGGGCAGAGCGAGACGCTCGAAGCTCTGACCACGTACCTGACGCGTGTGGGCTACCGCCCCACGGAAGATGAAAACGCGCTGGGGCAGTTCACGGTACAGGGCAACACGGTGGACATTCGTCCCTCAAAGCTTTCGTACTTTGGCGAGAGCAACGCACTGGCCGTGACGTTTGGCAACAAATCGGTGCGCAGCATCCGTCCGCTCGGCGGCGGCGCGGAAATGGGCTCGGCGCAAATCGAGCCGGAACTGATTACCAATCTTTTCGATAGCGCGCGGGAAAAGCGCCGGCCGGTGCGCTATGAAGACCTGCCCCCCACGTTGGTACACGCGATCCTCTCGGCGGAGGACAAGCGATTTTTCGAGCACGGCAGCTTTGACGTGATCCGCATCTTTGGCGCGGCGTGGGCGGATATTCGTCACACCAGCCAGCACTATCAAGGCGCCAGCACCATTACCATGCAGGTGGCGCGAACGTTCTTCTTCACCAATGAACGCACCTGGCGGCGCAAGCTGGCCGAGGCCATGGTGGCGTTTGAGCTCGAGCAGCGTTTCAACAAACAACAGATTTTTGAGTTGTATGCCAACGAGGTGTATCTCGGCAATCGCGGCAGCTTTGGCATTCGCGGATTTTCCGAAGCCAGCGTGGCGTATTTTGGCAAGGATATGCGGCAGCTCTCGCTGAGCGAGTGCGCGTATCTGGCGGGGATCATCCGCGCGCCGAATTATTACTCCTCGGCGGACCGGCATCCGGAGCGCGGAGCGCAAGCGCGCGATCGCGTGATCACGCAGATGCTAGAGAACAAGTACATCGAGGAGGCCGACGCGCAGGACGCGAAACGAGTGCCTTTGCACCTGGTGCGTACGTCCGTTTCGGGCAGCGAAGCGCCCTATTTTGTGGACATGGTGAAGGATCACCTGCTCGACAAATATTCCGAGAGCGAATTGACCACGGAAAATTTTCGCGTGTACACCACGCTCGATCCAGAACTGCAGCGCGCCGCGGGCGCGGCGGTAGAAGCGGGGATGGTGAACGTCGATAAGCTGCTGGCCAAGAAATACGACAAGTGGAAGCGTGAGCAAGCCAAGAAGGGCACCAACGAAGCGATTCCCCAGGTGCAGGTGGCGCTGGTGGCGCTCGATCCGCGCACGGGAGAGATCAAGGCGGTGATCGGTGGCCGGGACTACGGGCAGAGCCAGTTAAATCACGCACTGGCGCACCGGCAGCCCGGTTCGGTATTCAAGCCGTTCGTGTACGCGGCGGCGTTCGCCAACGCGGTGAACAACGTGCAGCCGGTGATTACTCCGGCGACCACCATTGACGACGAGCCCACCACGTTTGAATTCGACGGCAAGGAATACACACCGAATAATTACGGCGAAAAATTCATGGGCCACGTTACGGTGCGCGATGCGCTGACAAATTCGCTGAATGTGGCGACGGTAAAAGTGGCGGAACTGATCGGCTACGGGCGCGTGGTGCAAATTGCGCGGCAGATGGGGTTGGGCACGAATATTCAGCCGACGCCCGCGGTGGCGCTTGGGGCGTATGAAATGACGCCGGTCGATGTCGCCGCTGGGTACACGGCGTTTGCAACCATGGGGACGCGCGCCGAGCCGGAATTTCTACACCGCGTGATGCGCGCGGACGGAAGCACGCTCGAACAGTACACGCCACAAACGCGGGGTGTGCTAGACGCCCGCGTGGCGTTTCTGGTGGACAGCGTGATGCAGGACGTGCTGAATAAGGGCACGGGCGCCGCGGTGCGCGCCAAGGGCTTTACCTTGCCGGCGGCGGGCAAGACTGGCACGTCGCGGGACGGGTGGTTCGCGGGATTCACGTCCAATCTGGTATGCGTGATTTGGGTGGGTTTTGACGACAACCGCGATCTAGGTCTGACCGGAGGCGCGGCCGACGCGCCCATCTGGGCGGACTTCATGATGCGGGCCACGGCACTGCCCGCCTATAAGGATGTGAAAGAGTTCAGCATGCCCGAAGGCGTGCAGTCCGTGCTGATCGATCCGGAATCGCTGCAACTGGCCACGCCGAGCTGCCCGACGACGCGACAAGAGGTATACGTGGCCGGCTCGGCACCCACGGAGTTTTGCGAGTTGCACGGCGGGCACAATACTGCCAGCACCTCCGGAAACTGGCTGTCGCACATTTTTGGAGGCGGGGGCCAACCGAAGGCCCCGCAGACCGGAGCTGATGGGCAGCCGGTGGCTTCAAGCGACGCTGGGGGGCCGGCCGAGACCCAGGCCGGGGGTGACCCATCGGTTAAGGCTCCAGAAAAGAAAAAGAACCCGTTGCAGAAGATTTTTGGTATCTTTGGGGGCAAGAAGAAGGATCCGGACAAGGACAAACCGACTCCGGACTAAAGGAGTTCGCCATGAATCGAAATTCGGTGGCGTTTCTCGCGGGTTTGCTCCTCCTAAGTTTCACGATTTCATCCTCCGCACAATCATTCACGGAACCCAGTGCTGGGGTAGCGTCCGTGCCCGCACCGCGCATCAGTCTGCCGCCCGCGCAATCGCAGGTGCCCGCGGCGAGCGATCCCTCGGTCATTACCGTGCGCCCGGAGCTGAGCGACGAGCAAATCGGCGATCTGCATATGGTGCGCAAGGAATATCGCGAAGCCACGCTGGTTTTCAAGAAGCTTTCAGAGGCCGATCCGCGCAACCCGGTTTATTTGAACAAGCTGGGCATCGCCCTGCATCAACAGGCGGCGCTCACGCTGGCGATTAAGTACTACGAGCGCGCGGTGAAAGTCGATCCCACGTACGCGGATGCGGAAAACAACATCGGGACCATCTGGTATCAGCGCAAGCGCTACGGGAAGGCGATTCGCGCGTATCAAAAGGCCATCAATCTGCGCAAGGATATGCCAGTGTTGTACAGCAACCTGGCGTACGCTTATTTTGAAGATAAAAAGTACGAACAGTCGCTGGCGTCTTTCCGGCAGGCACTGACGCTCGATCCGAAGTTCTTCGAGCAGAGCGGCTCGCGCATGGGATCGGTGTTGCAGGACCGTTCCGTCGATGACCGCGGGCGGTTCTATTTCCTCCTGGCCAAGTCCTTCGCCGAAGCGGGGAATTTGGAACGCTGCATTATTTATCTGCGTAAAGCCAAAGACGAAGGTTTTACCGCGCTGGCCGCCGCCAAAGCGGACCCAGTGTTCGCGGTGTACCTCAACGATCCTGATGTGCAGGAAGCGTTGGCACCGAAACCCACAGACAGCGTACCGCAGCACTAATCACCGGGAAACACGTCGACCGGAGCGGCTACTAGCCCGGCCAGAACGGGAAGCCTGCGCCCGGTGAATTCGCTGGGGGTTTCTCCTTTCCTTCCATCTGGAAGCCGGCTATCTGCATGCCACGCTGGGCTTCTTGGTTCTTCATAAATTGTTCCCAGACGAAACCGGTGCGCACGTTTTCCGCCATCAGCAGCGTGATGCCGACGTCGATGCCAAGCACGTCGGCGTTGTACCAGTTGGTGAGCGGATTGAAGGCGTCGACGAAGCCGTATTTGCGCCAGGCTTTTTCTCCGAATTTTTCCCGCACCGTGTGCAGCACGCGAATGGTTTCCTGCGGCAAGAAGGGCAACGAGCCGCCCGCGGCGCACGGCACGATGCTGCCGTCCGCGTGGCCCATGGGCGGAGGCCCGCCCCAGATGGTGTAGCCGTGCGGCGAATCGGAAGCGGTGACACCCCAAAGATCCTCGCTGTAATCAGGGAACTGGTGCGCCAGATCCAGGCACCATTGTTTGTGTACGCGCGTGGCCAGGATGGAGTTTGTGAAATAGTTCGCGAACTTGTCGCGTTTGCCGCGAAAGTCGAACCACGCGTGGGAATACTGATGCGCGAAGAGTGGGGCGTAGGCGCCGATAAAACGTACACCGTAGAAATCGAAGATGGGGCGGCCCCAATCGTCCCAGACTTCGGGGGCGAGCGGGTGCGTGGGAGAGCCGAGGCCGAGGAGGTAGAGCATCATCAATTCGCTGTAGGTGTCCCAAGAGGAGCCGATGAATTGGTGCTCCGGCGTCCAACCCTGCGAAGCGAGCTTTTGGCCGCGCAAGAGCCATGCGAAATCCATGCGCTCGTAGAGTTTGGTGGCGAGGTCGCGGATTTCGTCGTCGTTGAAATAGGCTTTGCAGGCTAAGGCGCCGCAGAGAAAGATCGCCGTGTCGATCGAAGACACTTCCGAAGCCAGGACGCGTGCGCCTGAGCGTATATTGAGGAAATGAAAAAAGAAACCGTGTTCGTGGGGAATTTTGTTCCAGGCGAAACGCAGCGTCGAGCGGGCTTGCTCGAGGATCCTTTGCGGATCGGACCAGCCGCGTTGATTGGCGATGCACAACGCGGTGAGGCTGAAGCCCGTGGCGGCGATGCTCGCGACGTCGCGCGAGTCGTTGCCTTCGGCCGAACTGCGATCTTTGGTGAGACCGGTCTCGGGATGGGATTGCTCGAAAAAGAATTGCGCGGAGGCTTTGGAAATTTCGTCAAGGAGTTGATCGTCGGCCGGAGCCAACGGGCGAGGCGTGACGGGATTTGCAACCTGGGGCGAGGATGGCGCCGACTGCTGGGCGCAGGTAAGAGCCGGAGCGAAGAGGACCGCAGCGCCGAACCCGGCGGCGGATTGCACGAGAAACTGGCGGCGACTTTGCACGCACGGCCAACGGCTGAAGTTTTGGCGTCGCGGCATGTCTAGGATATTTTAGCGCAGCGCGCTGCTTAAACCGTGACTCGTGCGCTGCGAATGTGGAAATTACTTGGCGAAGAGAAACTGGACCACAACTTTGCAAGGGTAGCGGTTGTGCTCGGCTTCTCCCATACCTTAAATCCCGTACATGCACAAAATCGCGAATACAGGCTCATGAAAAGCGCCGTGCATCGTTTGCTGTATTCGGTGGCGTCGCGCGCCGTGGTCTTCTGGTGATGCAAGCTCATAAAGGAGTCATCAGACCTTTGGGCTTGTGAAGCAATTTGCGTTTTTTTGACTAAGGAAGGCCATCCAAGGGAGGCGTTATGAACTGGGACCAGATCGAAGGCAAGTGGAAGCAGTCAGCAGGTGTAGTAAAGCAGAAGTGGGGAAAGCTGACTGACGACGACTTGACAGTTATCGCCGGTAAGAAAGATGAGTTGGTGGGGAAAATTCAGGAACGTTACGGCGTGGCCAGGGAAGCGGCGCAGAAACAGGTGGAGGAGTTCACGCGCGATTACAATTCGGACGTGAACCGCGACCGCGAAGCCGAAAACGTGAACGCCAAGAATCGTGCGCGCAGCGCCAGCAAGTCGTGAGCTTCGCTCACGGCGAACAATCCTGACATGCGAAATGTTGCGAGAAGAGGCTTCGCTGCGGCGAGCCTCTTTTCTTATTTTTAGCAGTCCAGAAGGCGGTGCGTCGTGAATGATTCTCGTGCACGGCAAGTTCGGTTGTGTTGGGGGAGTCGCAGATGAAGAACGCACGCACCCTCGGCCTTTTCGCACCGCTTCTGCTGTTCGCGTTGCTTTCTGGCGTTCGCGCGCTCGAAGCCAGCGATCCGCTGGTGACGCTTTCGGCCACGGAACTGAAATTTGGCACGCAAGCGCTCGGTACCAGCAGCAGCCCGCAAATGGTGGTTCTTACAAACATTGGGCAGGCGGACCTGACCGTAGCCAGCATAACGATCACTGGAGAAAACGCCGCGGACTTTGTGGAGACTACGAACTGTCCAATGTCTCCCGCGGTGCTCGCGGCGGGCGCCAGCTGCGCGATTCGGTTGATTTTTCATCCGCGAACCAGCGCTTCGGAACTCACCGCAACGTTGACCATTTCAGATAGCGCGTCGGGAAGTCCGCGCAGTGTGGCGCTCCTGGGAACGCCTTCGGCGGCGGTGCCGGGTGTGACGCTGGCCCCGCCCAGCGTGGGTTTCGGAAACCAAGCGATTGGCAGTAGCTCGCCCGTGCATGCGATTGTGCTGACCAATTCGGGCAGCACAATCCTGAATATCAATTCGGCGATCAGCATTAGCGGGGGAGATGCTGGGGAGTTCCGGCTGCAGAGGACCGCGAGTGCCTGCCCGGAAAGCAGCGGTCAGGTAGCCGCGCGGGCCAGTTGCGAGATTGCTGTGGTGTTCGCGCCGAGTACCCCTGGAGGAAAGAGCGCGCAAATCATGATTATGGACGATGCGGAGGGAAGTCCGCATGTGGTTACTTTGAGCGGGACGGCCAGCGCACCATAATGGGCTAGAGGCCTCCGCCCAACGATTCCTTACCGGCACTGTACCAATTTAGGGTTTTGGCTACGTCCAACGAGTCAAGCGTTAAACGGCTCTTGGGCGGAGCCTGTGACGGGGGCTTTGAGGGCCACCGACAAAGTGAAAGGATCCCGAGAGAGGCTGCAAATGAAAGATCGAGTTTCGCTGCCGACGCATGGAATGGTCCTCAGAACCAAGGGTTTGTTGGGTTTGTTGCGTGTCGCGGTGTGGATCGCCCTCGCGCTATGCCAAACCGGGTCTGCGGCCCGCGTCTTGGCATCCCAAGCGTCTGCGCCCGCGTCTAGTCAGGATGCGGCAGTGGTGCGTACTGTCGGCACCGTGAAAGCAATTGCCGACAAGTCAGTGACCCTGACGACGGACGGGCACGGCGAAATGACCGTGCTGATTCAAGAGGGAACCAAGATGGTGCGCGTGGCGCCCGGGCAAACCGATATTAAGCAAGCAACGCCGATTGCGCTGAGCGATTTGCAAGTGGGCGACCGCATTCTGGTGCGCGGAAAAACTGATGCCGATGGCAAGTCCGTCGATGCTGCTTCCTTAATCGCTATGGCTAAAACTGATGTGGCGGCCAAGCAGGCGCAGGATCGCGAGGCCTGGCAACGGCACGGCATGGGCGGGATTGTCAGCGCCTTGGATGCCGCGAATTCCACGATTACGATTTCCACGACGGTGATGGGCGAAAAGAAAAATATCACCGTGCGGGTGGGCAAAACTACCGTGCTGCGGCGGTACGCGCCGGACTCGGTGAAGTTTGACGATGCCAAGGTGTCGACGTTTGACAAGGTGCAGGTGGGCGATCAATTGCGCGCCCGTGGGACGCGCAGCGCGGATGGAACCGCGCTGCTGGCCGATGAAGTGGTTTCCGGGACGTTCAGAAACATAGCCGGAACCGTATCTGCGCTGGACGCCGCGGCGGGCACGATGGTGGTGCAGGACTTAGCGACGAAGAAAGCCGTCACCGTGAAAGTGACGGGTGATACGCAATTGCGCAAGCTGCCTGTGCCCGTGGCGCAACGCATCGCTGCGCGCCTTAAAGGCGAGAGTGCGGACGCATCGCCTGGCGGCGGGCAGGCTGGTGGAGCTGCCGCGGCGCCTGCGAACGCAACCAATGCCGCCGCGAGCGCGCCAGCCGGCGCAAATGCGTCGGGGTCGGGCACAGGATCTTCCGGTGCTGGGCGCGGCCAGGGCGGAGATTTGCAGCAGATGATTGGAAGAATGCCTGCCGCTAGTCTGAGCGATTTGCAAAAAGGCGACGCCGTGATGATTGTGACCACCGAGGGAACGGAGGGCAATGCCGTTACCGCAATCACTTTACTCGCGGGGGTCGAGCCCATTTTACAGAGTTCCGGCGGGCAAGCGTCGATCCTTACGCCATGGAGCCTCGGAGGCGCACCCAGTGGCGACGCGGGGACGCCGTAATCATCGCCGCCCGAGGCGCGGCAAATAGATCCTCAACAAATCTTTTCAGGAGAATTGATGAAAGCCCGGCCAGTCCAAGTATTGCTGATGATGATCGTGTCGATGCTTGTCGGCGCGCTGCTGACGCAGAGTGCCTGCGCGCAAGCGGCCAGCGGGGGATTGCGCGGGCAGGTGACCGATCCTTCCGGCGCCACGGTTGGCGGCGCGACGGTGCTGCTCTCTACCGACGCCGGTGCCACGGACACGACGACCAACAAAGACGGTTTCTATGAATTCAAGAATGTGGCGCCGGGAAAATATTCCGTGAAGGTGGTCGCGAATGGCTTCGCGCAATTTTCGCAAGACGGAGTGACGATTGCCGCGGGCCAAGTGCAGAAGCTGAATATCGCCCTGACCATTGAAGTGCAGGAGCAGAAGGTTACGGTCAACGATTCGACTACCACCGTCGACGTCAACCCTGCCAACAACGCGAGCACCATTGTGCTGAAGGACAAGGACCTCGAAGCGCTCTCGGATGACCCGGACGAATTTCAATCCGAATTGCAAGCGTTGGCTGGGCCTTCGGCAGGTCCCAATGGCGGACAAATCTATATCGATGGATTCACCGCAGGACAACTGCCGCCGAAATCTTCTATTCGCGAAATTCGTATCAACCAAAACCCGTTTTCCGCGGAGTACGACAAGCTGGGCTACGGGCGAATTGAAATTCTCACCAAGCCCGGTACCGACAATTGGCACGGCCAGGTGCAGGTGCAAGGCACCTCAAGCGCTTTCAACTCGCGCGACCCATTCCTGGGGGACAGTTCACAGCCCGGCTACGACTCCGAGTTTTACAACGCCAGCATTGGCGGGCCGCTGAGCAAGAAAGCTTCACTTTTTTTTAGCATCGATCGCCGCGAACAGAATAATCTCAACATCGTCAGCGCTGCTGGGGAACCTATAGATCCGACCGAAAACGAACGGTCTTCGCAAGCCGTACCGTTTCCTCAGACGCGGACCAATCTCGGTCCGCGCTTCGATTTTCAGCTGGGTCCCAACAACACGCTCTCTGTGCGTTATCAATACTTCCGGGACAATCAGCAGAACGAAGGCGTCGGTGGTTTCAATCTCGCGACACAGGCTTATAACGAACTTGAAACCGAACACACCTTGCAAATTGTGGATACGCAAATCCTCGGTCCGCGCGTGGTCAACGAAACGCGCTTTCAATATCGCCACGACGATACCGGACAGAATATCGTCGCTGCGGGGCTGCCTTTTTCAATCGACAATCCGACGATCAACGTGCAGGGCGCGTTCATCAGCGGCCCCAACAATCTCGGGAATCAGTCGGACCTGGAAAATTCCTACGAACTGCAGAATTTCACCGCGGTTACCACGGGAAACCACCTCATCAAAGTCGGCGGGCGTCTTCGCGTTACGCGTGATGACAACAGCGTGACGAATAACTTCAACGGTCAGTTCACGTTCGCTTCGCTGTCCATCTACCAGCAGACCATCGCGGCGCTGCAAGCTGGCGAAACTCCCGCGACGATCCTGGCCGACGGACTCGGCGCAAAACAATATTCCGTGATTACTGGCACTCCCGCGCTGCTCGATAATTACGTCGACATCGAGCCTTACGTTCAGGACGATTGGAAGTTTCGGCCGAATATCACGTTAAGCTTCGGTTTGCGTTACGAAACACAAAATAGTCTCGGCGATCATCACGACTTTGCGCCCAGGATCGGCGCGGCCTGGGGCGTCGGCGCCAAAGGGAAGAAGGCGCCGGTCGTCGTCCTGCGCGCCGGCTTTGGAATTTTCTACGATCGTTTCACGCAAACGCTCATCGAACAGCAAGAACGGCTCAACGGGGTTTTGCAAACGCAAACCACCATCGCCAATCCCGAATGCTTTCCGAATTTGCCGAACGGCGCCCCTTCGCCGTTCGGCCCGTCTACCTGCCTCACCGCGGGCGGCGCCACAAGCTCTCTTGGAACCACGTACCAAAATAATCCGGATCTTCGCACGCCGTACACCATGCAGACCGGCGTTAGCCTCGAGCGCCAACTCACAAAATACGCGAATCTCGCGGTTACATACCTAAGTTCGCGCGGCGTCCATCAATATGTAACGACCAACATTAATGCCCCGCTGCCATGCACTGTCGCCGGATGCGATCCCGCGACGCAGCCCCGCCCCAATCCCGCCGAGGGCGATATCTATCAATATCAATCCGAAGGAATCTTTAAGCAGAATCAGCTGATCATCAACAGCAGCGTGCGCATGGGCAGCAAGCTTTCACTTTTTGGTTACTACACGCTCAACTACGCTAACGCTGACACCGCCGGACCGAATACCTTTGCCTCGAACTCGTACGATATTTCGGGTGACTATGGCCGGACTCCTTACGACATTCGCAATCGTCTCTTTCTCGGAGGCACGGTTGGGCTCCCTTACGCCTTCCGCCTTAGTCCATTCGTGATCGCGCAGTCCGGCGCCCCGTACAACGTCACGACCGGCGAGGATAACAACAACGACTCGATCTTCAATGATCGCCCGGCGTTCGCGATCGGGTGTGGCGCCGGCGCTCCCTCTAACTTGGTTTCCACGAAGCTCGGTTGTTTCAATACCGCTCCGGTCGCGGGAGACGTTATTGTCCCGTACGACTTTGGCACCAGCCCCGGCCGATTTAGTTTTAACCTGCGGCTGAGCAAGTCCTTCGGCTTCGGCGCAAAGAAAGAAGGCACCGCCAACGCGGGATTGGGTGGCCCCAGCGGGGGCACGTTTGGACGTGGCCCGGGCGGGGGTGGCGGCGGTGGAGGGCGCAGCGGAGGTGGCGGAGGTTTCGGACCTGGCAACCCGACCAATCGCCGATATGGGCTTACGTTCAGCGTCTCCGCGCAAAATCTGTTCAACAACGTCAACGTAGCTACCCCCGTAGGCATCGTTACGTCCCCGATCTTCGGTCTCGCAAACGGTCTTGCCGGCCGTCCCTTCTCGACGACCACCGCCAATCGCCGCCTTGACCTGCAAGTGCTCTTCAGTTTTTAGTTGGTACGGACGGGCCACGGTGTGCGTTAAGCTGATGCCTTTCTTAGTTCGGTAGCGCACGTTGGCAAACGGTGAGGCCGCGCGTTGAGCAAGAGTAAACGGGACTTAGAATTGGGTATGAATCGCGCGATTACGCGGCGGGATTTTCTGAATGGATTTAGCGTAGCGGTTGGCGGAGCGCTGGCGTTGCCGGGAGCGGCGTGGCCCGACGCCTTTGGCATGCCGGGGACGGAGATCGGAAACTTCGGCGACGATCAGAGCAGCGCGGCGTACTATCCTCCTGCGAAAACCGGAATGCGCGGCAGCCACGATGGCTCGTGGGAAGTGGCGCACGCGATGCGGGACGGCAAAACGTGGCCGAGTGCCGCGGCGGATTCCGAGTACTACGATCTGATTGTCGTGGGAGGCGGAATCAGCGGCCTTGCGGCGGCTTATTTTTATCGCCAGCATGCGGGCAGCGAAGCGCGCATGCTGATTCTCGACAATCACGATGATTTTGGCGGCCACGCCAAGCGCAACGAATTTCAACCGGGCGGCCGGCTCTTGCTGGGTTATGGCGGAACGCAGAGTATCGCGGGGCCGAAATTATACAGCGCGGAGGCGAAGGGTTTGCTCGCTGCGCTGGGCATCGAGCCGGAGCGCTTCAGCAAATATTACGACAGCCAATTTTTCTCTTCGCGCGGGATGAGCCGCGGGGCGTTTTTCGCCAAAGAAACATTTGGCGCCGATGCTCTCGTTGCCGGAGTCGGTCATCCGACGTGGCCGGAATTTCTTGCCAAGACGCCGCTTTCGCAGGCAGCGCAGAACCACATTGCCAGACTGTATTCCGACAAAGTGGATTACCTGCCGCAGATGGACCGCGAGCAAAAGAAAATTTATCTCGCGCAGACGAGTTACAAGGATTTTTTGTTGCGCGATGCGAAGGTCAGCGCGGACGTTATTCCGTTCTTTCAAAAAAGCACTTACGGTTTGTATGGCGTAGGCATCGACGCCGTTCCGGCCGGAGATCTGGCCAAGCTGCGGTCTCATCCCGGTTTCGCGGGCCTGGACCTTTCCGGAGACTACGGGCCGGGAATGGGCCTCGAGATTACGAGGCAGGACGATGAACCGTACATTTATCATTTCCCTGACGGCAACGCTTCCATCGCACGCTTGCTGGTGCGCGCCTTGATTCCGGGCAGCGCGCCCGGCAGCACCATGGAAGATATTGTTCTCGCCAAGATGGATTACGCCAAACTCGATCGCCACGACGCGCCGGTTCGCTTGCGGCTAAATTCCACCGTGGTGCATGCGCGGAATGTTGCTAAGCACGATGGTCATAGTCCTAGAGAAGTGGAAATTACTTACGTGCGCGATGGACAAGCGCGATCGGTGCGTGGCGCGCAGTGCGTTCTCGCCTGCTGGAACGTGGTGATTCCGTATATGTGCCCGGAGATGCCGCAGCCGCAGCGCGATGGCCTGGCCTATGGAGTGAAAGTTCCGCTGGTGTACACCAACGTGGTGCTGCGCAATCGCCAGCCCTTCGAGAAACTGAAAGTCAACAGCGCGGAATGTCCCGGTAGCTTCTTTAGTGGCGTGTCGCTGGACTTCCCGGTGAGTATGGGCGGCTACGCGTACCCGCAAAGCGCGGACGAACCTTGTGTTGTCCACATGCAATATGTGCCGTGTGAACCCGGTTCGCCCGCCCGCGATCAGCAACGCGCTGGACGCGGGAAGCTTTATGCCACCACCTTTGAAACGTTTGAGCGCAACCTTCGGGATCAACTGAACCGCATGTTCGGCGCCGGCGGTTTCGACGCTGCGCGAGACATTCAGGCCATCACCGTGAACCGCTGGCCGCACGGCTACGCCTACGAATACAATTCGCTTTACGATCCCGTCTGGCCTTCGGGAAAATCGCCTTGCGAAATCGGGCGCGCCGCGTTCGGAAATATTCACATCGCAAACTCGGACGCTGGCGCGTTTGCCTACACTAACGAAGCTATCGATCAAGCGTGGCGTGCGGTCGAGGAAATCGTGGCCCGGGGATAAACGATATGCAGAAAAGAAAGAACAAGGGCATCGATCCCGCGAAAGAGGCGCGACGCAGAGCGCGAAAATCCGGCGTGCCTCCGGCGGCCACGCGGGTCATTGCCGATAAACGCACCCGCCCCCCGAAGCACAAGAAAAAAGATTTAGTGCCGGAAGCCTACTAGAAGTTATCTGAGATCCCGACCGGGACCTAGTTTTTCGAGCCTCAGCCAGGTTTGTGTACGGGCACCTGTTCGCTGGCAAGAAATAGCGCAGCAGGGGCCAGTTTGCGCCGCTCTGCTAATTCCCGAGCAATAGCTTCGAAGCCCGCTTTGTCGAAACCCATGCACACCGTCCGCACGCTTGCGTCGGTATCGATCAGAAACGTTGTGGGCACGTTGGTCAATCCATAGCCGTTGGAAACCGGGTAGCCATCCTCATCGATCAGCACAGGGAAGGTGACGCCATACTCGTCCGTAAATTTTTTACTGGCGCGCGCATCATCCTGTGAAACGCCGAGAAACGTCACACCCTCGCCGCCATAGCGTTTATAGAGCCGCTCGATAAATGGAAATGTAAATTGGCAGACGGGACAGGAAATCTTGAAGAAGGAGACCACCACTGGCCCGTGCTTCATGGCTTTCGCCAGCGAATGTTCTTTGCCCTCCAGCGATTTCAGAGAGAAATTGGGAGCAATGCTTCCAGAAGCAAGATTGGTCATAGTGTCGGCGGCTCCGAGCAATCGCGCGAGACGGCGCAAGAGTACCATGGCGGCAGTCTACCGCAGCGGGCACCGGCAGTAAAAGCCGCGCGCCAGGAAATTCCTAGTGAATGTTCTTGGTCTTGCGCTGCATGTAGTCCATGAGCAAATATTGGCCAAGGTTGTACGGGGTGGTGAAGTACGCTTTGCCTTTGCACATCTCGGTGATTTTCTGGACGAAATTGATCAGGCTGTAATCGCTGGCCAGCATGAAGGTGTTGATCATGATACCGGCGCGCTTGCACTTATTTACTTCCTCGAGCGTTTGACCCACGACAAAGGGATCCAGTCCAAACGCATTTTTGTAGATGCGACCGTCTTCGAGCGTAAGCGCCGAAGGCTTGCCATCCGTGATCATCACGATATGGCGCATATCTTTTTTCTGCCGCAGCAGGATGCGCTGCGCCATGCGTAGGCCTTCGCGCGTGTTGGTGTAAAACGGCCCAACCTGCACGCGCGCGAGCTCGCCGATGGGTACTTCCTCCGCGCTGTCGTGAAAGAGCACTAGGTTCAGCGTGTCGCCCGGATACTGCGTGCGAATCAGATGCGAGAGCGCCATGGCCACGCGCTTGGCGGGCGTAAAACGATCTTCGCCGTAGAGAATCATGCTGTGGCTGCAATCGAGCAGCACTACCGTGGCGCACGAACTGTGATATTCGCACTGATGCACCATCAAGTCCGAGTAATTCATTTCGATGGGAACTTTCGCGCCTTCGCGCCGCACGGCGTTGAAAAGCGTGGCGCTGATATCCATGTTCAGCGTGTCGCCAAATTCGTAGGGGCGCGAAATGCCGCCGGACTCAACGCCGGTTGCCAGGTCCCGCGTGTCGTGGCGGCCGAAGCTGCTACGCCCGAGCGAGCCGAGCAAGTCCTGCAAGGTTTTGAAGCCGAGAAAATCGATGGTCTTATCGGTGATCTCGAAGCGCACTTCCTGTTGCCGGTCCTGCGCGTCGCCGATTTGCCCGCGCGCCGAACTGGTGTTCGGCGGGGTTACCTGCGGCGGTTGCTGCGGATTGATAAAACCTTCCTGGCTGAGGCGCTCCAGCAGTTTTTCGATCAAATCCTTTATTTCTTGATTGTTCATCGCGCCCGGATCTTGCAGCATTTTGCGCATCTCTTCGCTCATGACGTCGTCGGGGAACAGGTGGCCTTCCTGCAGTGCGCGCAGGATGGCTGCCTTTAGCGCTTCCATCGAGCGGTCGGGGCCCATTTCGTTGACGCCGTAGTACTGCGATTCAAAGCCGCTTTGCAGAAAAAAATCGCCCAGGCGCTTGACGAGTTCTTCGAGGTCGACGGCGTCTGCCGGTTCGCCGGTGTATTTTCCGTAGCGGATGAATTTCATCTTGTTGCCCTCTTTGCCTGGCCCGCACTTCTTGTTACTACGATTATCCGAGGCCGGGCTAAAGCCCGGCACCAACGCGAAACAGAACCGCGCCGGGACTAAGCCCGGCCGCTACAAAAGACTAATTCAAGCCGCGGCGCGGAGGACGATTGGTGCTCCCCGGTTCGCGCGGTTCTTGCTGGCGTTGTCGCTCGGCGTAAAAGCCACGTTCTTCGCTGCGGCCGATGCGGCGATGGGCCCACAGGCCTTCGAGGATCATTTCGGCTGCGGCGCTCGCGGGGCCTTGCGCTTTGCGGTCGTCGACGCCCAGGCGATTTACATTTTCGAGCAAGCCCGGAATTTTGCTGAGTTGCTGGAAACGTTCGGCCGTGGTGGCTTGTTCTGGGAGCTTGAGTTCGGCGCCGGACTCGAAATATTGGATCACCGGTTGGAAATTGGTTTCGCCAAA
>JBEKVU010000004.1:0-25677 GCA_049513775.1 Candidatus Acidiferrum sp. | reverse complement strand
TTATGTCTGGTTCTTGCGGGAAATACCTGACCCCGGGCAGAGCTCGGACATCGGTTCGCCGGCTAGCCACAAACTGCCATCGTTTATCCATCACCGAACACTCAGCTATCTCTCCCTCCTCACGAAACGAGGGATTGTAACCCATGTGTCCGGTACGACGGGTCACCTAGGTCTCAGGTCGCTCACGCTAGGCCCATGACCATCCGCCTCCGCGAGTGCCTGACCGCAGGATTTTAAGGGTGCAAGTGTTTTGCTTTGCCGTTTCTGGTCTTTCTTTACTACGGATGATTCAGCAGCAGCGGCCGAAACTCATAGCTGATCGACGGCACGGTCGCCGACGCCATCGCCACCGCCAAACTCTGGTTGTTCGGAATCCCCATCCATCCGTCGCCCGCCACGTGCGCGTCGACTTCCACAAAGCACAGGTACACCTGCCCGGGGTTCACCTCCAGCGATACCGACAGCGATCCCGTAATGTCGGACCCAAAATCGAGGTTCACCTGCCCCGTCGCCAACTCCTGCCACGATTTGTAATTCGCCCCGGTTGACGAAAGAATCTCTCCCAGCTCATTCATGCCGTAGATGTCCAAACCCACGCTGCCCTCGGAATCCACGAAGCTGGAGCCCAGGGAATTGGTCACCCACTCGAACGAATACGTCGGACTTGAAGAAATCGTCAGCGTCCCCGGCGCCGTCGGATGAAAGAATATTCCCACTCGCGCGTACTCGCTCCCGCCGTTAAATCCAGACTGCACCGTGGCCGCGCTGGCGCTGATCTGGCCGTTCACGCTTGCGGAAACCGACAGCGTCGGAGTCGCGCCGGCCAATATTGTGGGGATGGTGTCTGCGAAATCAAAGGGTGGCAACGCGGTCCCGGAAATCGTCCCCGGCCAAATTCCGCCGATTCCGACGGGCACCTTCGGGAACGCCAGCTTTTTGCTCGCCAGCCTCTTGTGCTGGCTCAAGATCTCGTCCAGCACTTTCTTGTTTGTCCCTGCAGGTGCTGCGCCTGAAACCTCGCTCTGCAGCTTCGCCGCCCGCCTGCGCTTGTCGGTCGCCGCGTTAAACTGCTTCTGGCGCAGCGCTTTGCTCGCCGCCGCCGCTTTCCCGGCCAGTCCCGCCGGTATCTTCTTCCCGCCCAGCCGCAACAGCTCTGCAAATTGCAACTGCTCCTTCGTTGCTGCACTCGTCTTCGCCATCTCCGTCTCCTTGCCTATCGATCTTCGCCTCTACTACGTCCGCTGACTTGGCACACACCATGCATCTCCAGTCGGCCGGGTAGTGCACCAATATGGAGGATTGTGTTGCGAGGCTCGAAATCGTTTCATTTTGGGAGGGACCGTTCTACGTCGCGCGGCGCGGGCCGCTGGCGCGCTACTCTCTCTCTCTGGTTTTGGAGACGCGCGCGTCTCGAGCTGCTGCACCGCTGCTCCAACTTTTGTCATAATGTCCTTCATGATCATTCACACCTTTGCCTTTCGCTGGAAACCGGGCGTCACGGACGAGCAAAAGCTTCGCGTACAAACCGAAATCCGCGCCCTGCAAGGACAAATCCCGGGCCTGCTCGAAACCAACGTCGGCGCCAACTTCTCCCCGCGCTCCCAGGGCTACGAACTAGGCGGGGTAATGAAATTCCCAAACCGCGCCAGCCTCGAGGCTTACAATTCCCACCCTATGCACCAAAAACTCCTCTCCTGGCTCCTCCCCCTGATTGATCCCGTCGAAGTAGATTTCGAGAGCCTTTAGCCCATTCGGCAGGGCAACGCAAGCGCCGCCCGTCCTCTGCGAATCCCGCACCTGTCCGCCAGGACGGTGCGCGTCTCGGCACGACTGTACGCCGCGCTTCTGCGCGCCCCGCGCGAACTTTCTAAAATGTTATTCGTGGCGGAACGAATTCGAGCAGCCCGCCGCGGAGGACTTCATGAAGGCGGTATTGGCACTGATCGTGATTTACGTCGGCACATTTCTCGTGGCCATTCAGGGCTCGTCGCAGAGCGCCGCGCAGGCCGCGCAAAACCCCGCCGCCCCGCAAACCACCGCGCCAGCCAAGCCCATGGATCCTGCCAAGGACGCCGACATCCGCGCGCTCATGGAACTGGTCGGCGCGCGCGACCTGGTGCAAGAAGGCCTCACCGCTTCGTCCGAGCAATACCGCGAAAAATTGCTCAGCACCGTTCCGAACAACGAAAAAGGTCAGGCTTTCATCAACGCGTTCATCAGCGGCTACGAGAAAAAATTCGATACCGACCAAGTGACCGAACAACTCGTATCCATCTACGACAAACACTATTCGGACGAAGAAATAAAAGGGTTGCTGCAATTCTACGGCTCACCGCTCGGGCAGAAAGTAGCTGCGGAAATGCCCAAGATCAACCGCGAGACGCAAGCCGCTTCGCGCACCGCGAGCAGCAAAGCCGCCAAAGAAGCACTGGCCCTCGTGAAAGAACAGAACCCGGAGGTCGGCCAGAACGCGCGCCTCGGCAACGGACTCGGCAACGCGCAGCGCCGCTGGCAGCCGCGCTCCGCGGAAACTTCGCAAGCCGCTCCGGCCGACGCGCCCGCGCAGCCGTAACGCGCCGCCGCG
The DNA here is from genome assembly GCA_049513775.1 of Candidatus Acidiferrum sp. Classification (GTDB taxonomy): domain Bacteria; phylum Acidobacteriota; class Terriglobia; order Acidiferrales; family UBA7541; genus Acidiferrum. Next base: position 23,093 of record JBEKVU010000004.1, on the reverse strand, counting down.
TTGACCAACTCCGCGTCAAGAAACACCGCGCCAAACGACTGATTTTTCTGAATAAATCGAAGTGCTACTTGAAACGCTTCTTGATCACCACGTCGATGCCGAACGTTCCGTTGTAGTCGCGCAGCGCGACAACCGAAACATTGCGACTCACGTTGTACTCCACCTGAATCACCTGCTGCTGTGTCGAACCCACATTCGAGACGTAGGTAATCGTCAAGTTCCGCGAAACCTGCTGCTCGACGGTTACGCGCGCGGCGGGATTCTGATCCGTGGCCGTCTGGCCGATGGTCGTCAAACCAGGATCGACCCGAAAGCGCGTGATGCCAAACAGTCTTTCGACGCGCCCGCCGAGCTGGCTTGAAATGGCTTCCGACAACAACGCGGTGGCGCCCGAATTGTTGCCCTGGTTGGTCCCCGAGGAACGCCCGGTAGCCTCCGAAGACGTCTGTCCGAGGGCAAGCAGGGTAATAATATCGTTGGCCGGCAGCGGCGGATCGGAGCGATAGGAAAGCGCGAGCTTGCTCGCAGGCCCGTTGAAATTAAGCGTCACTTCATACTGTTGAATCGTGGTAATCGCTTCGACGTTGAGAACCGGATCAAGGCGGAAGGGATCGGCAAAGTTCACATCGCCCCGCGAAACGCGGTAGCGATTCCCCGCAAAGAAAAGATCGCCGGAAAGAATGTGAATGTGGCCGAGCAAAATGGGGTGTTCCCAAGTGCCGCGCACGCGCAGGTCGGCGTCCGCTTCCAGCTCCGCGCCCGGCCATTCCATGCGGGCGTCCGGAGCGGACTGCCCCACAATGTCGAACTGAAGATTTCTCAAGAACGCCGAGCCGGCAGAAGGACCCGAGATGCCCTCCTTGCCGGAAAATAAAACCGCGGCGGTTTCCATGCCCTGCGCCAGATTCACGCGTTCCACAACCACTTTGCCGGACAGCAATCCCGCGTCGGGAGTTCCCGTAAGCCGCAGCGTGCCGGCCACGAGCCAACTCATGCCTTCGGGATAGCGGATGCGCACGCGGTCGGTGCGAACGCTAACGTCGTAACGCAAAGGTCGATCCGCGTAGCTCACGCTGCCGGTGAGATTCAACGTACCGCCACCCACCTCGGCGGTTACGCCTTGAAAAAATGCGCGCGTGGCGTCAAAAATCAAATCGCCTTTAAGGGCGCTCAGCCCCGTAGGAAAATCCGTGGCGCGCACGGAAGCATTATCGACGTGAACTTTTCCCGTGATGCGCGGCCGGTCCAGCGTATCCTCCACCGAAGCATTGATCTGCGCGGCGCCCCGCGCATCAAGTTGCTGCACCAGCCCGCTGAGCAACCGCAAATCGAGTTCGCCGTTCAGCCGCAGACTTACCGCGCGTCGGCCGGTGAAACCGACGGAGCCCGCAATCTGCAGGTTGGTATCGGTGCCATGCAGAGTCGCCGGTTCGATCTCAAACATGTCGCGCGAAGAACGAAATTGAATTGGTCCAGCATTCTCGAGACGCACATTTTCGTAATTTAGAACCAACCGCGACAATTTCGCGTCAACGATTAAGCTGCTGGGGTCCTCGAGTGATCCGTCGATGGCCATATCGCCGGCAACCTCGCCGTGGCCGCTAAACTCTTTCACGTGCAAAGCGGTCAAGAGAAAAGGATCGAGATTGATGCGATCGATCGAAGCCTTGCCATGCAGCGGAAACGGTGCGGCTAGTCCGAGCGTGAATTCTCCGGAAAGCGCGCCCGTGCTCATGGCCGAATTCAGCTTGAGTTGCGCCTGACGCCCATCGGAATGCAGCTCCCCATCAAAACTGCCGATCACTTCCGAGCCGACGCGCAGGTCCACCAGGCGAACAGTTCCTTCGCCCTGCGGAGCTTTCACCGGTCCATCCACCTTCATCCGGAAACTTACTTGCCCGCCGATCGGAAAGCGCACGGTTTGCAACCTCTGGAAGTTTTCGATCGGCAGGGAGGCGCCCGCCAGCTCCGCGGAAATGGACTTGTCGGCAAAGCGATAGGCGACAGAGCCAGTGACGATGCCCGCTCCTCGGTTGGCCTCCGTGCCCGGCGCAAAAAAGCGTAATTCGGCATCCGCCACGCGGATTTCATCCGGTTGCAAATTCGCTTGGCCGCGCAATCGATTGAATGAAAGCCCGTAGGCGGTGGCGTTGGCAAGATCGAAAAGTCCGGTGACCGCCGGCTGCGAGCGCGTACCGCGCCCATGAAACTGGCCGCTCAGCAGTCCCGTGATGGGATAGCTCAAATGCAAGAGTTGCTGAACATCGGCGACCGGCGTTTTTTCCATGCTGGCATCCGCTGTCCAGGAATTATCCGGACGAAAACTCCACGCCGTGAGATCCATAGTAGCCGCGAGGATGGTCTCCATCTGGCCGCGATGCGCACGTCCATTGGCCAGGGCGAATTGCGTGGGGGAATAGGTTACGTCGCCCTCGAGATCGTCCAGCGAAACGCTATCGTATTGAATGTGTTCCCCGCGCAGACGCCCTTGAAACGTGGCGGCGTTCAACGGCCCGAGGATTTTTCCATCCCAGTGCAACACGCCGGAAAGCGGCATCACCGCTTCCGGAGCGCCGGGCCTGGCGCCTTGAATTTTATTGATGAAATCGCGGTTGGCTTCGAGCGCCTCGGTATCCAATTTAATGTTTAGATTCGAGTGCCGCGGCTCAAGCGTTCCCGAAAGCGTGGCGCTCATCGATGGAGTGGCGAAGGCGCCGCCCGTGAAGGTCAAAATGTTCGGATCGGCGCGCCAGCCAAAATCAAAGTCCGCAGTAATCGGCTGATGGCCAGCAGCCAGGTTCTCCGGCGGCTCCCAATGCGTGGTGCCCTTGATGTCGAAATGCGCGAACGGGCCGTTCCAATTCTCCACCGTGTCGGCGGTGATGATGCCATCCCAATGCAATTCGTTGACGGGAAAATTGATCTCTTCGGCAGCCAATAGAGCGCCGGACAATCGAACGTTTTCGACGTGGGTTTCGGCGCGGAATCGCGAATCACTGAAGCGCATGGTCACGCGGCCGGTCACGCTACCGCCAAAAGCGGCGGCCCAAAAATCAGGAACCACCAAGCCGTGGTTGTCGATGTGATAGGTGCCACGGCTCGAGAGGTCCGGGGTGTGAAACTGCACGTATGGCAACACGATGCTTTGCCCAAAATAATCGCCGCTACCTTTATATTGCCCGTTGACCAAGGTTCCTTCGCCGCGAATATCGACCACTCCGGTGGGCACCAGCGGCTCGCGCGTCGTCTCCCGCACATCAAACAAGTCCGCCCAGGCGCGGTAACGAAAAGTCCACTTGGGATTGGCGAATCCGTTCATCTCGGCCTGGGCATCGATATGGGAACGTCCCGCGTTGAGCACGCCTTGCTCGAGGGTGATTCCGTCGTGCCACAACGTGAACTTGGCATCGAGATTCATCGGCAACGGCAGAAAGCGCAGCGCCGTAAAGTGGATGGATTTCCAGCGCAACGCCCCGAGGTACAGCGGATGTGCGATCGGGCCGCCGACGTCAAGCGTGAGTTGCAGGTCGCCGCCTTCGAGCGCCCAGGGCGTGCGCGTATCGTTGTAAAGAATCCAGCCGTCGAAAATTTCGGCGCGCCGTGCGTGCAAGCCGAAAAGCTTCTCGCGTAAGGACTGGTTGCCGCCAAGCGGGCGCTCAGGTTGCGGGACGTTGGTCTGGCCATTCTTATTGACGCGAATATGCACCGTCGGTTGGCGCACGATCAGTTCATCGAGCGAAACCTGGCGGCCCCAAAACGAATCGATACGCAAGCCTGCCTGCACTTCTTCGGCAGAAAAAAATGGCTCGGTGCTCGCGGGTTCGCGGCCATGGATCACCAAGCCCTTAATCGTGGCGTGCAGGGAAAACCAGGCGATGGACAGGCTGCGGACTTCCGTTTGCCCGCCGGTCGCCTGATTGATGCGCGAAACGATGAGGTGACGCAGCGGCAAGTTAGCCGCGCCGCTCCACAAAAGAATCCCGATAAACGCCAGGACCAAGGAGGTGTTGACGCCCATTACCCAGACAACGTGCCTGAGCCAGCGCCACCTTCCTTTTACGAGCTTTATGTCCAGCTGCGTCATTGGGCTTCCGCGTGCAAAAGATTCTCGACATGCAAACGGCTACGGCTCTCTTTCAACCAGCGATTGGCTTCCTCATTGATGCCTTGCTGGATGAGCACTTCCTGAATGTAGTCGCGCGCAGCTGCAAATGTGGGAGGCTGCTGTCCGCGCGCTTTGGCGCGTTCGACCACGCCATCTTTGTAGAAATTTTCCACGGCTTGAGGGTCCAGCTGCACGGAAGGCCGAAAACGTGAATCGAGATAATTGGTTAGATAGAGTTGCGCCGAAGAGATGGCGCGAAGCTCGGCATCGCTGAGGCCGCTTTCTTTCCTGCGCGCTTCGTACTGCTCCGGAGAGTCAAAGGATTTCTTAAGCTGCGCGAGATTGCGCTGCACGTCGGCATCGCTAGGGAGCGGAAAGCGCGCGGTTTCGGCTTCGGTGCGAACGATCCACTGATCGATGAGGCGATCCAGAATCTGTGCGTCGCTTTCCGACTTCCCGTCCACCAGGAACTGGTAGCGGGCGAGCTGCTGCACGTCGCTGAGCAGGATTACATCGTCCTCGACGCGGGCCACGATTCGATCGACGACCTGCTGGGCAGACAGCGCGGCACGGACACCGAGCAGGGCGCTCAGAACCACGACCGCGGCCAGCGCCGTTCTTGTGAATTTTGCAAGCATCAGAATGACGGCCCCAGATTGAAAAATATTTGAAATTTGGCGAGCCGCGTCCCTTCGCAAACCGTTGGGCAAGTATTGGGATTAATTCCATTGTTGCCGGGAATCGGCACCGGAACCACAAAAAGCGGGCGGTTCACCAGGTACCCGAGGTCCACGCGAATTGGCCCCACCGGGGTGGCGTAACGCACGCCGAAGCCTACGGTATGAGAAAAATAATTCAGTTCGTTGGTGCAATTGAATTCGCAGTGCGTTGGCGTATCAAAGATCGGGGTAGGCGGCTTGTAGCGGAACGTGAGGTGCGACAACTGGCTATACACGTTGCCGCCATCATAGAAAAGCGCCCCGCCAAGCTTCGAGCCGATGAACGGCAGGTGCATGGGAAAACGAAATTCCTGGTTCGTCGCCAGAAGCGCTTGCCCGCCCACCGGGAATCCCGTGGCGGAATCGCGTGGCCCGGCCTGATTGAGAGCGAAGCCGCGTAACGAAGTGCCGCCGCCTGCAAAGAAACGCTCCGGTAAGGGAATCAGCTGCGGCAGCGGAGTTCCTTCCTGTGGCGGGAACGCCAGCGAAACGGTATCCGCGAACGGCGTCAGTATGCCGATCCGTATCGAGCGGGCGAAACTAAAACGCCCTTTGATCGGGTAATAGGTGGAGTTTTGGAAAAAGAGCCGCACAAAGCTGGCGCTCGATCCAATTTTTGTGCTGGCCACGGAAACATCGGCGCTGTTGAAGGTGCCCTTGGTGGCCTCGGCGGGGTTGTCCCGCGTGTCGCGAAACGCGGTGAAGCCGAACTCGGAAACCAGCGTCGGTTGCTCAAACAGCGGAATTTCTTCCGGCGCCACCGTGGAGTTCAGGTTGGAAACCTCCACCTTGCGGAACACGTAGCGATAGACCAGCGTGGTATGCGAGGTCACGGCATCGTTTAACTGGACCGAACCTTCATAGCGCGATTCCGTGAAGGTGTTGATGTCCTGCGATTTTTCCGTGTACGCGGTGACCTGCAAATTCAATTTCGGATCGCTGATCAGATTGGGATGCGTGTAACCGAGCAAGATGCGATCTTCAATGGTGCTGCCGCGGATCTTCAGCGAAAGCGAGTCACCGCGCCCGGTAAGATTGTTGCGGGTAATTTCAAAAATTCCACGAACCGCGGCCTGCACTTCGCCGGCGGTGGGGCTGCTCGAACTGGCGAGCCGCTGCACTTCAAAACCGCCGCCGTAGGCGATGGTGTAGCGCTTGGCCTCTTCAACCAGCACGACAATATCCTTGTCTGGATCGGTGCCATTCGGATTCTGCGGCCCGATGGTGACGCGATTGAAAATTCCCAGGTTGTAGAGGCGGCGCTGCGATTCGACGACGTCCCCTTCGCGCAGCGGGGCGTTGGGTTTGACGCGCACTTCACGTTTGATGACGTGTTCGCGCGTGTGCTGATAGCCGCTCAACAACACGCGGCGCACCCGCGTTTGCGGACCTTCTGTAATGCGGTACACCAGCCGCACCGGCGCGGCCTGGGGCGCCGGTGATTTCGCGGCGACCGTGGCGTTCTTGGGCTCTGTAGCGCTCGCGGGTTGCGCGGCGCCGGCCGTGGCATCCGCACCAGCGGCTTCGGCAGTTGCGGGTGCCGGAGTTGTGGGCGCTGCCCTGACCCGGTCGGCCGTCGAGGTAAACGTAGCCTCGGGAAATCCTTCGTTAAAATACAGCGCCAGTATATTGTCGCGGTCCGTGGCCACGTTGGCGTCGGAATACGGCTGGCCGGGAAGCGAGCCGACCACGCCAAGCAGGTCATCGAGTTTGAAAGCGTGCACGCCTTCCATGGAGAGAGAAGCCACGCTGGTTTGCGGGCCCTCAACCACCTCGAAGCGTACCAACTGATCGCCCTTCCGGTCTTTGTAGTTGTCGCTGGTAACGGTTTTCACCGCAGCGTCCAGAAAACCGTTCGCGTTATAAAGGTTGCGCATGGACTGCGCGTCGGAGTCCAGCAGCCGCTGCGTGAAATGCGCTTTGGCGCCAAAAGCGCGCGGAGAGATTTGCAGGCGGCTCTTCAACAGGTCCGTGGGGAAATAGTGATTGCCGGCGATTTCGATTTTCACCAGCGTGTGGCGTTCGCCGCGCGCGATGTTATAAGTGATGACCTCTTCGGTGCCGGAAGTCACTTTTGTGCCGTGGCTGCCATTGGTGCTGGCGTCGTGAGTCTCTGTTTGGTAGTCGACCTGCGCGTCGAAGTAGCCGTCGCGTTCCTGCCGTTCGCGCAAGTTGCGTTTGCCTTCTTCAAGCAGGTCCACGTCCACGGCGCCTTCCTGATAGATCGGCACGAGGCGCTTCAGCTCCCTTTTGGAAATTTTTGCGCCGCTAACCTGCACCCGGATGCGCGGGCCTTCCGTGACGTCCAGGCTTAAAGGCACGGTGTTTTTCACAGGGTCGTACGCGCCTCGCCGCACCACCGCACGCGCGCTGAGATGCCCTTTCTTGATGAGATATTTGCGCACGCGCTCGGTAGCGCGCTGCAGGCGCTGCGATGTGACGTAGCTGCCGATTTTCAGCTTGCTGCGCGCGGTGATCTCAAGGTCCGCGAACTCCGTGCTGTTGGTAAGGTGAATTTCCCCAACGCGCGCGCGCGGCCCGGGTTTTACGTGCACCACGATGTCCATCTGGTGCGTTTCAGGGTGGGGTACGAGTTGCGCGGTGGCCACCGCTTCATACAAACCATCGTCGCGCAGCGCGTCGCTGAGCCGCTCGAGGCCTTCATCAACCGCGCTTTGGTGAAAAATGTCACCAAGGTTTACCTGCATGGCGGCAGCGGCCGAGGCGTCGCTCGGCGGAGCGACCAGGCCTTCGATGCTCACTTCATTGAAGAAAAGGTTTTCGCGGGCGACAAAATCGAGGCGAATGCCGCCGGGAACTTCGGCAACCACCGCGGTGAGGTAGGCGTAGTCTCCCGTGCGATAAAGCGCTTTGAGGCTCGCGGCAAGGTCCGCGCGGGTAAGCGGCTTGCCGATTTCGGCGGTGACGCCGCGGGGGCAGTCGGAAAGTACGCGGCCATCTTCAGCGACCACGCGGACGGCCACGATCGGGCCTGCCGGGATGGCCACTCTCGCCGTGCTGGCAACGCCTGGTGATACAGGGGCGCCTTCCGGTGCTGACTGGCCGCGAGCGGGCACCGGGCCCACAAGCAGGCCGAAGACGACGATGGCTACTCCAAGAAATGCGAACCTAATGCGTGCAAATCCCGCGAGCCCCAACTCGACCATCGCTACATCGATCTTCGTAGCCCCGACAATCGCCCGTAACCGATAGAACCAGCGCCATTTCATGCGACTCATTGCTCAGACGAAGCGTAGCACAGGGGCGTTGCCTGCTCCCCGCACATTGGGGCTATCCTAGAGGCGAATCGGTGAACAGGTGATTCTTGAGGACTAGGGCAAATTGAGCGATCCGTTGCTTGAGAAATACTCGCGGCAAGTCTTGTTTGCACCCATGGGCGTCAAGGGGCAGCGCCGCCTGCTGAGCTCGAGCGCGGTGATCGTGGGTTGCGGGGCTATCGGCGCGGCGTCGGCCAACCTTCTGGTGCGCGCCGGAGTCGGCCGCGTGCGCGTCCTCGATCGCGATTTCGTGGAGCCTTCGAACCTGCAGCGCCAAATCCTTTTCGATGAAAGCGACGCGCGCGAGGCGCTGCCCAAAGCAGTGGCCGCCGAGCGCAAGCTGCGCGCGATCAATTCCACAGTTCAGGTGGAAGGAATCGTGGCCGACCTCGTGCCCAGCAATGTCGCCGAACTGCTTGGCGGCTTCGACGTGATCCTCGATGGCACCGACAATTTCGAAACCCGCTTGCTGGTAAACGATTTTGCCGTGCGTGCCTCGCGCCCCTGGATTTATGCCGCGGCGGTTGCAAGTTACGGCGTCTCCATGGCCATTCGCCCCGGCGTTAGCGCCTGCCTGGCGTGCTTTGTCGAAGGGCAGCGCGAGGGCGGCCTCGAAGACACCTGCGACACCGTTGGCGTGCTCGGAGCAATCGTCAATCTGATCGCGTCGCTCGAAGTAGCCGAAGCGCTGAAGCTTTTGTCTGGTCAGGAGGCGGCTTTAACCAACCGCCTGGTTTCCTGCGATGTGTGGACCGGGCATATGCAATCGCTGCGCCTCGCGCGCAATCCGGACTGCCGCGCCTGCGCCCGCCACGATTTTGCTTACCTCAATGGCGACGCCCAGCCGCACATCACCATGTGCGGCCGCGATTCCGTGCAAATCCACGAACGCGGGCGCGCGCTGGACCTCGCATCCTTGCGCGCCAAGCTGGAGGAGGTCGTCCCTAGCGTGCGGCACAACGATTTTCTCCTGCGCTTCGCCATTCCCCCGCACGAGATGACGGTCTTCGCCGACGGCCGCGCCATCCTCAAAGGCTCCCAGGATCCCGCGCTGGCGCGCTCCCTCTACGCCCGTTACATCGGCTCCTGACAAAGTTCAACCCGAGAGTGGAATCCGGCAGGGCCAGTTTTTCTCGCGCCGGGACTAATACAGGTGACTAACGCGCGTAACTAGCGCGGGCAACGGACGAAGGTTTCAGGCCGGGATTACCTAACGCGGATGCGAAATCCGCCCAAACGAACTCCGCATATTCGCCCGGTCCAGGTTTTCCCGCAAATTCATCAGCGTAAGAAAGGTGCTCAAAATACGGGCTTTTAAATCGTCCGTCAGGTGCAATCCGCTAGTCGCCACGCGCGCCAGACCCTCACCATTGGTGGTAATGAACAGCATGATTTCGCGCTGCCGTTCGTGCGGTGCGTTGCCGAGCGCCGTTTCCCGCCGCATTTCCGCGCAACTGGCTTCAAGCGACAGCGTGAAATGCAGCAGGCACAAGCGGTGTTCGGAGATCGCCGCGGGCGCGTCGTTCTTGCAACCGGATATCTGGCAGGCTGTGGGCATTGGACGCCGTACAGGATAGTTAACATTCCTGTGACAGAAAATCCAGCATCCTGCGCGGCCATGCCGCGAAACCTGCATTAGGCAAACTCCGCCCAGTACCGGAAAAGCAGCGGCAAAGCAGCCGCAAAACGACTCCAGGCGCAAAACTTTATTGACATGCATATGGCAATGTATAAAAATACAGACTGCTGTATAGTGGATTTCCATGAGCGCCACAAAAACATTTCGCCACGGACAAATTCTTCGCCTCGTCGGCGACGCGCACATCGCCAGCCAGGAAGAGCTCCGCCGTAAACTCGCCGCGGAGAAGCTGCGCGTCACGCAAGCCACCCTTTCGCGGGACATTCAGGAACTGCGCCTCGTAAAAACGCAGAGCGGTTACCGCTCTACTGCCGCATTGCCGCAGGACGCCGCGCCCTTGCCGCAACTCACCCGCGCGCTCGCCGAGTTTTTGCGCGATATTCGCCCCGCCGTGAACTTGCTGGTCCTCAAAACGCCTCCGAGCGGCGCGCAGCCTCTGGCCGCCGCCGTGGACGGCGCGCAGTTTCCCGAAGTCGCCGGCACCATCGCCGGCGACGACACTGTGCTGATCATCACGCCCAGTAAAAAAACGCGCGAGTCTTTGCAGAAAAAAATCGAATCGCTCATCAAATAGATCAGACACCAATGCGAGATATTTCCCACATCGCGGTTCTTGGCGTCACCGGCTACAGCGGCCTCGAGCTCGCGCAGTTGCTCTTGCGCCATCCTTCCGCCAAGTCCTTGACTTTTTATGTGCGCGATACCCAAGGCGCCAAATGCCTGTCCGAACTTTTCCCCAGATTTCGCGGCTGGGGAAACGCTCCGGTGCGCGAACTGCCGGACGGACTCTCCGTTGCGCCCGTTGCGGCGAGCACCGCGGGCACCGCATTTTTGGCTACGCCGCACGAAGCGTCGGCCACGCTGGCGCCGCAATTGGTCGGCGCCGGTTTGCGGGTGGTGGATTTAAGCGGTGCGTATCGTTTTAAGGACGCAGGCACCTACGTTTCCTGGTACAAATCGCCCACCTGCCACTTGCAGAAGGATTCGCTGGTGGACGCAGTTTATGGCCTGCCGGAACTCTACCCGTCCGAGAAGCTGCAGGATCCGCTAGCGGATGCTCGCCTTGTTGCCAATCCCGGCTGCTACGCCACCAGCGTGATTCTCGGGTTGCATCCTTTAGCCCAGGCCGGGTGGCTCGCCCCGGGCAGCTCCGTCGTCGCCGATTGCAAGTCCGGCGCCAGCGGCGCTGGCAAAGCACCGCGCCAGGATTTGCATTTCGTTGAAGTCGACGAAAATTTCAAAGCCTACAAGCTCTTTTCCCATCGTCACACGCCGGAAATTCTAGAGCACACCGGCCTGCTCGCTGAACAATTGACCTTTACCACGCACCTCCTGCCCATCGCGCGCGGCATCTTATCGACGATCTATGTTTCGCTCAGCCAAAAGCGCACGCGCGAAGAAGTGGAATCGCTCTTTGGCCAGTGCTACGCGGGCCGGCCCATGATTCGCATCCACGCTGCCGGTGCGCTACCCGAGTTGCAGCACGTCACCCGTACAAATTTCTGTGATCTGGGTTTTGCCCTGGATAAAAGCGGCCGCCGCCTGATCGTCGTTTCCTGTCTCGACAATCTCGGCAAAGGTGCCGCCGGCCAGGCGGTTCAGAACTGGAATCACATGCTGGGAATAGAGGAGCAAACGGCAATCCAATGAGAACGGTCATAAAATTCGCAGGCGCTTTACTCGAAGATGAAACCGCGGTGCGCGATCTCGCGCGCCAGGTGGTGGCACTCGCGCACGAAGGTCACGAAATCCTGGTCGTGCACGGTGGCGGTCGCCTCTTCACCGCCACGCTCAAGCGCATGGGTATCGAGAGCAAATTCACCACCGGACTGCGCATCACCGATCGCGAATCCCGCGACGTGGCCGTAATGGTTTTTGCCGGCCTGCTCAACAAGCGCCTCGCCGCAGCCATCACTGCCGCAGGCCAGCCCGCCGTGGGCATTTCTGCCGCGGACGCCGCCTGCTTCACCGCCGAGCCCATGGTGCACAATGAAGTCACCGGCGGCCTCGGATTTGTCGGCTATCTCACCGGCATGAACACCGAATTTATCGAATCACTCTGGCGCGAGAATCTCTTGCCCGTCGCTCCCTGCCTCGGACTCGGCGCGGACCACGAACTCTACAATGTCAATGCCGACCATATGGCCGCCGCCTGCGCCGAATATCTGGCCGCCGATCAACTTATCTATCTCACCGACGTCCCCGGCGTGCTCGACGGCGAAAAGGTTCTCTCGACCGTCACCTGTGAAGAAGTCGAGCGCCTCGTGCAGTGCCACGTCGTCTCCGGCGGCATGGTGCTCAAACTCGAAGCCGCCAAACGCGCCATCGAGGGCCACGTCCGCGACGTCCGTATCGTCGGTGGCACCGCCCGGGACGCCTTGCTGCGCGCCGCGCACGCCCGCGAAGCGGCCAGCGATGACGCGCCCCTCATTCCCGGCACGCGTGTCCTGCGCGAACCTTTTGCGACCGCGCAAGCGGCTCTTTCAGCGGCATGAGCAGCGCGATGGCCAGCCCAAACAAATCGCGACAGCTCGCGCGCGCTTCTTCCGTGAAACGCGCGATTGCGCCGCCGCACGCAAAGCCCGCGCACGGGAAACTTGATCCGCGTGTTCAGGACGCGGACAAATTTCTTCTGCCCACCTACAAGCGTCAGCCGATCGTCTTCACGCACGGCCGCGGAGCGTACGTCTTCGACTCCACCGGCAAAAAATATCTCGATTTCCTCGGTGGCATTGCCGTCAACGGCCTCGGCCACGCCCATCCACGCATCGTCAAGACCGTCCGCCGCGAAGTCGCCCGCGCCATCCATCTCTCCAATCTTTTTCACAACGCATATCAAGGGCCGCTCGCGCGCAAGCTCGCGGAGTGGTCCGGCCTCGACCGCGTTTTCTTCACGAACAGCGGCACGGAAGCGATCGATGGCGCGCTAAAACTAGCGCGCTTGCACGCCCGCCCGGAAGGCTTGGCTGCGAGTGCCGTCGCGCCAAAGCATCGTATCCTGGCCATGGAAAATTCCTTCCACGGACGCACCTTCGGCGCCATCAGCGTCACCGCCACGGACAAATATCGCTTGCCCTTTGCGCCGGTGGTCCCCGGTGTCGAATTTGTGAAGTTCAACGATGTTGCGGACCTCGAATCCAAGTTCGACGGCACCGTTTGCGCCGTCATTCTTGAAACAGTCCAGGGTGAAGGCGGCATTTACCCGGTTACGGAAGCTTTCTGGAATCGCGCGCGCTCCCTGGCCACGCAACAGGGAGCCCTGCTCATTGCCGACGAGATTCAGTGCGGCCTCGGGCGCACAGGCCGCTACTTTGCCTACCAAAAATTTGCCTCGAAGCCAGACATCGTTCTGGTCGCCAAGCCGCTCGCCGCCGGTCTGCCGCTCGGTGCCATCCTCACGAGCGAAGCCGTCGCCGCACGCGTATCTCCCGGCGTCCACGGCACAACTTTTGGCGGCGGACCGCTGATCTGCGCCGCCGCTCTGGAATTTCTGAAGACCGTCGAAGACACCAAACTCCTTCAGAATATCCGCGAACGCGGTGCCGAACTTTGCAAGGGCCTCGAAGCTCTGGCGAAGAAATTTGCGGTCATCCGCGAAATCCGCGGCGCAGGCCTCATCCTCGGCGTCGAACTCTCCGTTGATGGCGCGCCGCTGGTCGCTTCCGCGTTCCAGCATGGCCTGCTCATCAACTGCACGCACGATTTCACCATTCGCCTGCTGCCGCCGTTCGTTGTCTCCCGTACGCAGGTGCGCGCTTTCTTGCGCATTTTTGAAACGGTTTTGGCCGAAGCAGCAAAAATGTCTGGGCTTTCCAAGGCCGCGGGTAACGCGCCAATCTCCCAACACGCCCACGCGGCAGCAAGGTAATCCACAAAAAAGGTAAATCATGACCACGACTGCGCTCGCATCACCCATGCTCGTTTCGCCCATTTCATTGTCCAACGACCTGCTCACCGGAGCCGAGTGGAGTCCGTCGCACACCCACGAACTCCTGCGCCTAACGGCGGACATCAAGGCCAACCCGGCTCGCTACGCCCGCACGCTCTACGGCAAATTTCTAGCGCTGATTTTTGAGAAGCCCTCGCTGCGCACGCGCGTTACCTTCGAGGTCGGCATCCAGTCCATGGGCGGTTCGGTGGTCTTCCTGGACCACACGCAAGCGCGGCTCGGCGAACGCGAATCCATCGCGGATGTGGCGCGCAACCTCGAGCGCTGGGTGCAAGGCATCGTCGCCCGCGTCTACGAGCAACGCGTCCTCGAGGAAATGGCCGCCAGCGCCGGAATCCCGGTAATCAACGCGCTCTCTGACAGATTTCATCCCTGCCAGGCCCTCGCCGATTTCTTTACGCTAGAGGAAAAAGTCGGCAACCTGCGTGGCTTCAAGCTGGCCTACGTCGGCGACGGCAACAACGTTTGCCACTCGCTGATTTTTCTGGCCGCGCGCCTGGGCGTGCATCTGCGCATCGCCACGCCCACCGACTACGCCCCGGATCGCGACGTACTGCAGGATTCTAAGCGCGTCGCCAAAGAAACGCGCGCGAAAATCGAACTGTTCACGGACCCGCGCGAAGCCGTCGCCGGCGTCGACGCCGTGTACACCGACTCCTGGACCAGCATGGGCTTCGAGTCCCAGCAACAAGTCCGCAACTCCGTCTTCGCGCCCTACCAGGTCAACGCCGCGCTAATGGCTCTAGCCGCGCCCGGCGCCTTCTTCATGCACTGCCTTCCAGCCCATCGCGAAAGCGAGGTAACTTCCGAAGTCCTCGACGGCCCACAGTCCGTGGTCCTGGATCAATCCGAAAATCGCATGTACGTGCAGAAAGCCATCCTGCAAACCCTTTTCGCGTAGGCGCGACGCCGTCGCGATCGAGGTCACCTTTGCTTTCGCTTTGGCCTTGGATTCGGCCTTTGACTTTGTAGTGGCGCAGCACGCGGCGCCACATCCCGGCAAGATCGCTCTAGCTAGATGTGCGGTTGTCAAAAAATTTCAGCACCAAAACTTGAAAGGGAACATCCGTGACCAAACCAGCCCCAAGCAAACCCAAAAAAGTAGTCCTAGCCTATTCCGGAGGCCTGGACACCTCCATCATCATCCCCTGGCTAAAAGAAAACTACGGCTGCGAAGTCATCGCCATGATCGGCGACGTCGGCCAGCAAGAAGACCTCGAAGCTGCAAAAAACAAAGCCCTGGCCACCGGCGCGTCCTCTGCCACCATCGAAGATCTTCGCGAAGAATTCGTCCGCGATTACATCTGGCCGACGCTGCGCGCTGGCGCAATTTACGAACACACCTATCTGCTGGGCACCTCTATGGCTCGTCCGGTAATCGCCAAGCGGCAAGCTGAAATCGCGTTGCAGCTCGGCGCCGACGGCCTTTCGCACGGCTGCACCGGCAAAGGCAACGACCAGGTCCGCTTCGAGCTGGCCTTCAAAGCCATCGCGCCCCACGTGCAAATCATCGCCCCGTGGCGTGAGTGGGACATTGACTCCCGCGAAGACGCTATCGCCTACGCGCAAAAGCACCAGGTTCCCGTCGAGCAGAGCAAGAAAAATATCTACAGCCGCGACCGCAACATTTGGCATCTGAGCCACGAAGGTGGCGAGCTTGAAGACCCCGCCAACGCCCCGAACGAAGCGATGTGGCAGTGGATCGTTTCGCCGGAAAATGCGCCGGACAAAGCCGAGGAAGTCGAAATCGGTTTTGAGTCTGGCACACCGGTTTCCGTCAACGGCGCAAAACTTGGCCCCGTCGATCTGCTCAACAAGCTCAACGAAATCGCCGCCAAACACGGCGTCGGCCGCACCGACCTGGTGGAAAATCGCCTGGTCGGTATGAAATCCCGTGGCGCGTACGAAACTCCCGGCGGCACGCTGCTCGTCAAAGCGCATCAGGAACTCGAGCGCCTCACCGTGGACCGTGAAACATCGCACTTCCAGCAAGCGCTCTCAAATCGCTACGCCGAACTGGTTTACAACGGAGTGTGGTTCTCGACCATCCGCGAATCCATCGACGGCTTCTTCAAGGTGGCGCAGCAAAATGTCACCGGCTCGGTCGGCCTGAAACTCTGGAAGGGCACGCTCAACGTGACCAGCCGTAAATCGCCTTTCTCCCTATATCGCGCCGATTTGGCCAGCTTCACCATGGGCCGCTACAATCCCAAAGACGCCGAGGGTTTCATCAACCTCTTCGCGCTCCCGGTAACGGTGCGCCGCAGAGCCAAAGCCGAAGGAAGTAACTCCTAATTTGCAGGGGCGCGACATATCGTGCCCCTCTTTCCGGCAACCAAACGAAAATGCCCACGACCAAACGCAAAGACGACCGCCTCTGGGGAGGCCGCTTTAATCTAGCGCCCGACGCGCACTTCGACGCCTTCCAACGCTCCTTTGCGTTCGATCGGCGCTTGCTGGCGTACGAAATCGCCGTCGACCGCGCCTGGGCCCGCGCCCTCGAACCCATCGGCATCTTCACCGCCTACGAAGTGCAACTCACGCTCGCCGCGCTCGAACGCATCGCCAAGCACGCCGATACCAGCCCGGAATGGATCGAACACTTTGGCGCCGACGCCGAAGACGTCCACCATTTCGTTGAAAAAGCTCTGGTCGAAGAATTGGGTCCGCTCGGCTGGAAGCTGCACACCGGCCGCAGCCGCAACGAATTGGTGGCCACCGATTTCCGGCTGTTCATTCGCGACGCCGCAAAGCAAACGCAACATGCCGTGGCCGCGCTTGTGAAATCGCTGCTCGGTCAAGCCAAGACGCATCTCGGCGTACCCATGGCCGGCATGACGCATCTGCAGCATGCGCAGCCAATCCTTCTTTCGCATTTTCTGCTCGCGCAAGCCGAATCGTTGATGCGCGATATCCCCCGTCTGCACAGCGCCGCGCAAAGCGCCGACGCTTGCCCGATGGGCTCCGGCGCGCTGGCGGGCAACAGCTTCAATATCAATCGCCAAGCCATCGCGCGTGAGCTGGGCTTCTCGAAAGTCACCGGGAACAGCCTCGACGCGGTCAGCGACCGCGATTTCGCGCTGGATTATCTCTTCGCCCTTTCCGGCATCGCCACGCACCTTTCGCGTATCGCCGAAGACTACATTCTGTTCGCGTCGCAGGAATTCGCGTACGTGCTACTTTCCGACGAATATTCCACCGGCAGCAGCCTGATGCCGCAAAAGAAAAATCCCGATTCGTGGGAACTCATTCGCGGCAAATCCGGCCGCATCACTGCCGCACTGCTCGCGCTGCTCACCACGCTGAAGGGTTTGCCCACCAGCTACCAGCGCGATTTGCAAGAAGACAAAGAATCGCTGTTTACCGCGCACGATCAGATCAACGCCATGCTAGCCGTCGCCGCGGGCGCCATTACCACCACCAGTTTCAACGGGGAACGTTTGCGGCAAGCCGCGTCGAATCCGGTGTTGCTGGCTACGGAAGCGGCCGATTATTTGGTTCACAAAGGTGTGCCCTTTCGCCAAGCCCACGATGTTGTGGGGAAAGTGTTGCGCGAAGCGGAACAGTCCGGCACCTCTTGGGTGAATTTGCCGCTCGAAACGCTGCAACAAATTTCGCCCAGCTTCGGCGCGGATTTCGCCGGCGGCTTGAACGTTGAAGCCGCGCTGGCCGCCAAAAAAGTTTCCGGAGGCACCGCGCCAGATGCCGTGCGCGAGGCCATCGCCGATTTCGAGAGCCGTTTGCTCAAATTGGGAGCAACGCCATGAACGCGCCGTTTTTCTTTCCGTCCTCCTTTGCGTCGTGCTTTTCCGAGGCGGAGCTTTGAAGCCCGCGCTCTCAGAAGCATCACTGCCGCGCGGCTTCCGCTTTGCCGCCACGGCTTGCGGACTGAAAAAGACCGGCGCGCTCGATTTGGCAATTTTCTCGAGCGAAGTTCCGGCTTCCGCTGCCGCGGTTTTTACGCAGAACCTGGTCGTTGCCGCTCCCGTGGTGATTTCGCGCCAGCACCTTAAAGCTTCAAAGGGCCGTATGCGCGCGGTGGTGGTAAACGCCGGCAACGCAAACTGCGCTACGGGCGCGGTGGGCCACCTAGCAGCGCTGCGCACGGTGAACGAGGCCGCAAGACACCTCGGTTATCAGCCGCAAGAGCTGTTTGTGTGTTCGACCGGCGTGATTGGCGTGACGCTGCCGCTCGAAAAGCTTCTGCGCGCGTTGCCCATCGTTGCGCGGCACCAGCGGCCCTCCGCGCGTTCGTTTGCGGAGCTTTCGCTGGCCATCTGCACGACCGATACGCGTCCGAAAACGGCCAACGCGTCTTTTAAGATGGCCGGCAAGCGCGTGCACCTGGTCGGGTGCGCCAAGGGCGCGGGCATGATTCACCCGAACATGGCCACCACGCTGGCGTTCGTGGCCACGGACGCGGCCATCGCGCCAAGCCTGCTGCAGAAGACGCTGCAGGAAGTGACCTCGCGCACGTTCAACGCCATCAGCGTTGACGGCGATACCAGCACCAACGACACGCTGCTGGTGCTGGCTAACGGCGCCGCTGGAGCTCCGTCGATCAAGAAGAACACCTCGGCGCATCGGGCGTTCCTCGCGGCGCTCGAGGAGGTGTGCCGCTCGCTGGCCCTGCAAATCGTGGCCGACGGCGAAGGCGCGCAGCGGGTGATCGAAATCGAAGTACGCGGCGCAAAGTCCGACGCCTCCGCCAAAAAAATTGCCGCAACGATTGCGACATCGCCGCTCGTCAAGACAGCTTTTGCCGGAGCGGACCCCAACTGGGGGCGCATTTTCGCTGCCGCTGGTCGCGCCGGCGAAGCGTTCGATCCCGCCAGGGTAGATATCAAGATGGCAGGAATCCCGGTGCTGCGCCGCGGGCAGCCGCTCGCGTTCAACGAACGCGCGGCCAGCAATCGCCTGCTCGCCAAGCATGTTCCCGTCGTGCTCGACCTGCACGCCGGAACCGGCGCAGCGCGTTTCTGGACCTGCGACTTTACCGCCGAGTACGTGCGCATCAACGCGAGCTACCGGACCTAAAGCTGTTGCAGGCGAACGTCTGGTGACTCTTTTAGACACGCCTAGGTAACCAGCCTGCGGCCTCTTTCCCATTGCAAAAGGGCGGGATTTTCGAGAGGATGCCTCTGACCGCTGAAGTATCGGTCACGCGCCCGCACTGCCCTCTCTCTTGGCTGCCTTGCGCTTGCTACTGGCGCTGGACATTGGCGCTTCAGCGCGCTCCGCGACTCGCACCTGGGTTCCGGGCAGAAGGAGTGCGCAGGTGAAGAAACTCTACATCGGGAACCTCCCCTTTTCCTCCACCGAAGATCAGCTGAATGAATGGTTCGCTCAGGTGGGTGTAACGCCCTCGGCCGTGACGCTAATTCGGGATCGGTTTACAGGCCAGTCCCGCGGGTTCGCGTTCGTCGAAGTGGCCAGCGACGAAGACGCCGAGAAGGCCATTAATTCTTTGAACGGACAGAATTTTGGCGGGCGCAATCTGGTGGTCAACGAAGCCAAACCGCAAGCAGAACGCGGCGGCGGGGGCGGCCCCCGCGGCGGCGGTGGATATGGCGGAGGCGGGCGCGGGAGCGGCGGGGGTGGTGGACGCGGAGGCCATGGAGGCGGCGGTGGCGGACGCGGCGGTGGGGGCGGAGGCGGCGGGGATCGTGGCGGGAGCGACCGGGGCGATCGAGGGAACCGCTGGTAGCGGTCAACATTTATTTTACATTCCCAGGACATAGTTTGCGCCGAGGAGTGCGAATCTAAAGAAGATTCGCTACTCCGGAAAAGGCCTCGGTGTGCTCGGCGCTCGAGCTCATCCTCAATTTATCCTCGGCAAAGTTATCCTCAGCAGGTCCTTGAGCGAGGGGAGGAAACAAATCCCCTCGTAACGTGTTTGAAACATCAGGCAAGGAATATCTCAGCGGTGCGAAATTCTGCAGTATCTTTTCGCTCTGAGTGTTGCGAAACGCGAGGTTTTCCGGGCTTTGGACTACGGCGAAACCGGGGCGCTGTTAGAGGAATGACCCGATGGCGGCAGCGACCGAAAGGAGCGAACCTTCTGCGTCGGCGCTGCATCCAAGACTGCGGGTAGGACGTACTTTTACTTAGATGACCACTTGGCACAAACGCGATTGGCAGCAATTTTACGAACTGGCGCGCCGACCTTGGCAGCGTCATCGCCCGCCACGGCCCATCTATCCGAGCGGGTTAAATCGTGTGCTGCCGGCGGCAGGCTTCAGCCTATCGGAACTGGACGATGCCAACATCGATCTCGATCTGGCGGAGCGCCTTGGCCTGCCTGTGGACGCCGGGCGCATGGGTGCCTATGGTCCGAACGTGACGGTGCTGCGCGATTTCGTGCGCTCTTCGCGGCATCCGGTTAGCAATTGATGTGAAGCCCTCATCAAGCAGCCGAACCCGTCAAAATTTGTGCGCTGAGAAGTGCGAACCCCAATATTTGCCACTTGTAGCGGGCCTCCAGCCGAGCCGGCGCTGCTTTTGTGCCGATTATTTGTTAGGGATGGCTACCAAATCCATAGTTTTCTGATCGTTGGCTTCGACGGAAACACTTTCGCCGCGATCCTCGAATGGGCGCAAGAATTCCGGATCCTGCGAGGCGCTCGGCTCCACATCTTCCCAACTGAATAATTTGTAGTCGCCGGGAGCAATGCCGCGCAAAAGGTAACGGCCGTTTTGATCTGTGGTGACCGATTTGTAGCGCTGCAGATCGCCGCGATACGGCTCGTTGGGAACCAGCACCACCCAAACACCGACGGCCGGGAGATGATCAGCGTCCAATACGGCGCCCTGGACACGTGCGCCTTTCGAGCTGAGGGTGATTTCCAGTGTGGCGTCCGCGCCGCGATGCACGGTGAAGCCATCCGTTAAGCCATCGACGGCGCCATAGCGTACCGCTGCGAGGTAGGCGTCCTCTGATTGGCCGGCAACTAACGCACGGTAGGTTCCCTCATACACGTTCGATGCGACGAAGGAGCCGTCGGCTTGCGTGCGGGCAAAAGCTCCGGAGGCGCCATCGATGTCCGTCTCGCGCAAAAATATCAGCATAGAGTCACGCACCGTGCTTGGCGGGCCCTCCCAAGTGAGGTGTCCGCGCAGCGCGATGCCGGGGGCGATGATCGGGTTCACGCCGTTCAGATCGGCGTTGCCAACGTCGATATTTTGTGCCGCCTGGTAATGCGCTCCGCCGTCAAACCATTGCGTCAAGAGCACGTAAGCGCCCGGCAGCACATTGGTAATAGCGAAAGGGCCCTCCGGGCCGTCGAGGGTAAAATTGCGGCCGGGCAAGCCAAAACTCTGCGTGGTGTTGCGGGGCGCCAGCGTCAGCGTTGCGGCCGCGCTAGGGCGGCGCCCCACCTGATTGAGAACGCGGCCGCGCACGGTATAGGTGGTCGTCAGAGCCAGAGAAATCTCTATAGAGGAAATCTCTTCTCCCGCCTTGATCACGACCGGTGCGGCTTTCGCAGCATCCACGCTATTTGGATAAAACGTGGGCACGTAGGCTGGCGAGGTGGAGTTAGCCGGGATAGGTTCTGAGACAAGCACACCGTTAGAGACCGTGTAGCCACCTAGAGCGCTATCGTCCATCGCGGCGGGAACATCCGCGCACGAATGGACTCCAGGATGGTAGTCGGCGCTGATAAAGTATCGCCCGGGCTTTAGGCCGAAGAGGCGGTATTCTCCAAGATCGTTGGTGGGAGAAGTGGTTTCGGCAGCCAGGCGGCGCTTGCCATCGGAATACCCTTCGCGCAGCGCAGTTACCCTGGTCCACGGCAAAGGTTCGCCATCTTCGTTGATGACGCGGCCGGCAATGACAGCGCTCGGGGTCATGCGAAAAACCAAATCGCTGATGGTTTGCGCCGGGCGCACAGAGAGTGTGGCTCCGGCTTGGCCAGCCCTTCGGGCGCCGTATTCCTGCATCAAGAATCCGTCACGTGAAACACGGAGCCGGTAGCGACCGGCGCTCACGCCGCGCAGCTCAAAGTGCCCGGCAATATCGGTATTGATCGTCAGGCTTCGGGTGTGGTCTTCGAGGCTGACAAGCTGCACGCGAGCGCCCTTGATGGGCTGGCTGTCGGCAAGTTTCTGCACGGTGCCGCTAACGACGGCGTCGCCCGGTTTGGCGGTTTGCACCTGCGCGGCTTCCGTTGCCATCGACAGCACACTGAGCAGGGCGATGCACGGCAACAGCAGCCCGCTGAAAAAAAATCCGGCGCGTGCCGGCACGACGGTGCGCCGAGATCTGTGGCGGGGGCGCACACGCATCTTGTGGATTCTGCTTTCGCCAAGCATGGGCCGAACGCTCAGAGACTGAATGTCTCAAACAATGCGGGCGTCTGACAATGCCCAGGGCTTAATCGGCGCGAAGAGCGCGAACCGTGTCCACGCGAGCGGCACGCGCAGCAGGAACGGCCGAGGCGATCACCGCAGCCGACAGGATTACGATTGCCGAAGCAAGGAGCGGCAGCCAGCCGGGCGCGCGCAACTCTTGAATGGAGCTGCCGAGAAGGCGCAGCGCGCCGTATCCGACAAATACTCCAGCGGCTACGCCAATCACGGCGATGAAGACTCCTTCCATCAACACGGAAGAAAGAATCTTGCTGGCTTGAGCGCCGAGAGCGATGCGCACGCCAAATTCTCGCGTGCGCGCGCTGACGGAAAACGCCAGTACACCGGCAACGCCAACGAGCGCGATGAGCAGCGCGACGGCGGCAAATCCACCGAACACCAGGGTGTTCAAGCGATCCGGAGCAAGCACCTCGGCGCGAATATCTTCGAGCGTGGCGGCGTGCTCGACGGGCTGGTCGGCGGACATATCTCGCACGATGCGGGTGATCGGGGTGACCAGCCCGTAGGGATTGCTGTGCGCGTGCACGAAGAGCCGGCCGCCCCAGGTCTGCTGGCCGAAGGGGTGATAGACGGTCAATTCCTGGCCGGGATTGACGTGCTCGTCGTCGATATCCGCGGCCACGCCAACGATGCGGCGCGGACCGGTGCTGATGTCGATGAACTGCATGACAGGATCGGTCCACATCAAGTGACGGTTGACGGCGTCTTGACCCGGGAACATGCGCTTGGCCAGAGTCTCGCTGACGATGACCACCGGTTCACTGTCCTTGCGATCGGAATCGTTGAAATCACGTCCGGCGATGATGGGGACGCCCAGCGCGGCGAAAAAATTGGGCGAGATGGTGCGCAACTGCGCGTGCGGATCTCCCTCGCCCGGTCCTTTCACGTGGCCTTCGGTGGAAAATTCGAAGCCCGGGCCGAAAACGCCCGCGTCACGCCAAGGAACGGTGGTGCCGAGGGCTACGTTATCGACGCCCGGCAGCTCCTTAATACGGCGTATGGTTTCCTTATAAAAATCGACGATCTGGTCGGG
>JBEKVU010000003.1:0-25829 GCA_049513775.1 Candidatus Acidiferrum sp. | reverse complement strand
ATGCTCGCGAGCCCCGCCGCTCGGCACAGCCTTTCGCGAGACCTGGTGGAATTTGCGGTCCTGTCGCACGAAGCCGGCATTTTGGTGGATTTTGAAGAAGTACCAGACGACAGCCAAAAACCCTATCGCGAATTCGTGGCCGAACTATCCGAGGGCATGCACGCCGTCGGACTCAAACTGATGGTGGCACTGCCCGCGCGCGACGACGCCTACGATTACGGTTTCTTTGGCAAGCAGGCTGACGCCATCGTGCTGATGAACTACGACGAGCATTGGCTCACCTCGCCTCCCGGTCCCATCGCCTCGCAAGATTGGTTTGTCGAAAATCTGCGTCAGGTGCTCGAAGAAGTCCCTGCGCAAAAAGTCGTGGTCACCGTCGGCAGCTACGCCTATGACTGGACGGAAACCGTCAAGAACAAGCCGATCACCGCGGAAACACTCACCATTCAAGAAGCGCTGCTACACGCCTATGAGTCCGAAGCTCCCGTAGACTTCGATTCCGCCTCGCTGAACCCGCACTACTCCTATTCCGACGAGCAAAATCACGTGCATCAGGTGTGGATGCTGGACGCCGTCACGGCCTACAACGAATTGCGCGCCAGCGAACGCATGGGCGTACAAGGCACCGCCATGTGGCGCCTCGGCTCAGCGGATACCTCCGTCTGGCCCATCTGGGACGCCACGCGCCCTGATGATACGATACGCGACAAGCTGATGGATCTGCCCCCCGGACCCGATCTGATCCTCGAAGGCGACGGCGACATCTGGCATTTCGTGGACACGCCGAAAAATGGCAAGCGCAGCTTTTCCTACGATGGCAACACCGATCTCATAACCAGCGAAAAGTACGACGCGTATCCTCTCTCCTACAACATCGATCAAATCGGCGCGGCGAAAAAGAAATTGGCGATCACCTTTGACGATGGGCCGGATCCCCGCTGGACTCCGAAAATCCTCGACATTCTGAAACGAGAAAATGTTCCGGCAGCTTTTTTTGTAATCGGCGTCGAAGCCAGCCAGTATCCTGACATTTTGCGGCGCGAGTATGCGCAAGGCGATGAAATCGGCAACCACACCTACACGCATCCGGCCTGGGACGAAATCTCTAAGACCCAGGCGCGCTGGGAACTAAACCTCACGCAGCGTCTGATCGAAAGCACGCTCGGTGTAAAGACAATCTTGTTCCGCCCGCCATACGGCATCGACCATCAGCCGGAATACGCAGAAGAAGTTGCACAATTGCCTTTCGCGCAGGATATGGGTTACCTGATCATCGGACAAAAGATCGATCCGCACGATTGGCAGCTGGTGAACGGCAAGCCCTACGCCGCAAAAGAAATCGTCGACGAAGTGGTGCAGCAAGCCAACGACGGAAACATTATTTTGTTTCACGATGGCGGCGGTGACCGCTCGCAGACCATCCTCGCGCTGCCGCAAGTAATCGACACCTTGCGCTCCAAAGGCTACACCTTCGTTTCCGTCACCGACCTTCTCGGCAAAACGCGTGCGCAAGTGATGCTTCCGCTTTCCACTCAGGAACAACTCGAAGCCCGCGCGGATGGCTTCATCTTCGGCCTTTATCACTGGTTCCGCCTCGCCATCGCCACGATATTCATCGCCGGCATCGTGCTGGTCAGCAGCCGCGCCCTGATCATTGGCATCCTGGCGCTGGTCGAAAAATGCTTGCCGGACCGCCACCAGCTTTCCGATCCGCCGCCCACCGTAAGCGTGCTAATCCCCGCGCATAATGAAGAGACCGTGATCGTGCAGACGGTCAACTCCGTGCTGGCCTCTGATTTCCAGGATCTGCACGTCATCGTCATCAATGATGGCTCGACCGATACCACCGGCGACCTACTCGACGACAATTTTGCTCGCGATTCCCGCGTGCACATCATCCACCAGGTGAATCGCGGCAAGCCCGCGGCCTTAAGCGCCGGAATTGCCTCAGCGGAGTCGGAGATTCTAGTCACCATCGACGCCGACACCGAAATTGAGCCGGATGCCATCAGCAAACTCTTGCGCCATTTTTCTGATCCGCAGGTAGGCGCCGTCGCCGGAAACGTAAAGGTCGGCAATCGCTCGCGCTGGCTTACCCGCTGGCAGGCTCTTGAATACATAACTAGCCAGAACATGGAAAAGCGTGCTTTCGACTTGCTGAATTGCATCACCGTGGTTCCGGGTGCGCTCGGCGCATGGCGCCGCACCGCCGTCGAAGCCGCGGGCGGAATTACCGCGGACACCGTCGCCGAAGACGCCGATTTAACGATTGCCATTCGCCGCCTCGGCTGGCGCATCAGCTACGACGAAGAAGCCATTGCCTGGACCGAAGCCCCCGAAACTCCCGGCGTGCTGATTCGCCAACGCTTTCGCTGGACCTTCGGCACGCTGCAATCGTTCTGGAAGCACAAAGACACGCTGTTCCGCCCAAAATACGGCACGCTCGGCTGGGTCGCGCTCCCCAATATTTTTCTATTTCAGGTTTTGCTACCGCTGATTTCCCCGGTGATCGATCTTTTATTTCTTGGCGCCGTGGTTCTGTGGGCGCTCGAGAAATGGCACTTCCCGTACATCCCGCAAATCCATTCCTCTACCAATGATCTGCTCGGGTCGGTGCTGTTTTTCCTCGGATTCTTGCTGATCGACGTCCTGACCTGCGTCATCGCCTTTGCCCTCGAACGCGATGAAGACTGGTCGCTCCTCGTGCCCGTTCTTTTGCAACGCTTCTACTATCGCCAGCTCATGTACGTCGTGCTGTTCCGCTCCGTCAAAGAAGCCGTCAGCGGCCGCCCAGTCGGCTGGCATGGCGTCGGTACGGAAGCTCCGGCGCAGCAACAGCAGAGGCCCGTCCCGGCGGAATCGTGACGTTTTCGTTCAGTGCCGCGCCAGGCCTGCTTCCCGCCGCCATCTGGATTTATCTGTTTTTCTTTCGCGGCGCCTTCTGGCCCATCCATCTTTGCGATGACGATCAAACACGATTTCCCGCTCCCCCGCACTTTCCCGTGGTAGTAGCCGTCGTTCCAGCCCGCAACGAAGCCGCGACCATCGGGATCACTGTCGCGGCGCTCCTGAAACAGGACTACCCCGGCCCCTTGCATGTTGTGGTGGTCGATGACCACAGCAATGACGGCACGTCCCAAATCGCCGCGCGCGCCGCCAGAGAGAGCAGCGGCGCAGCGCGATTTGCGATTCATTCCGCCGCCGCTTTCCCGGGCGGTTGGACGGGAAAACTCTGGGCGCTCAACGAAGGAATTCGCCAGGCGCCCCGCGACACAGTGTCACAAGAAGAAAGCGCCGAGTTCTACTGGTTCACTGATGCCGACGTTCAGCACGCGCCAGATACCCTTCGCCGCATGGTGTGCCGCGCGCAAACGAGCCAACTGGATTTGACATCCCTGATGGTGCTGCTGCGCGCCCGTACTTTTCCGGAAAAATTGTTAATCCCGGCGTTTGTCTATTTTTTCCTGCAACTCTATCCGCCGCGATGGATCGCCGATTCACAATCGCGAACCGCCGGAGCCGCTGGTGGCTGCCTGCTCATTCGCCGCCAAGCGCTCCAACGAGCCGGAGGTCTCGCTGCGATTCGCGACGCGCTCATCGACGATTGCGCTCTCGCCCGCGCGGTAAAAACCGCCGGTGGCCGCCTATCGATGGGCGTAACTCGCGCCAGCGTCAGCTTGCGCGATTACCAAACCTTCAGTGAAATTCGCGACATGATCGCCCGCACCGCCTTCACCCAGCTGCGCTATTCCGCCCCTTTGCTGCTGCTCACGATATTCGCGCTGTTCGTGACCTACCTCGCTCCGGTAGCGCTGCTCTTCGCAGGCGACGCACTTCCGCGCATACTTGGGATCATTTCCTGCCTCTTGATGGCGGCGTCGTTCTTGCCCACCGTTCGCTACTACCGCCTCCCAGCCGCCTGGGCGTTGCTGCTGCCCGTCACCGCCGTATTTTACGCGCAAGCCACAGCGCTCAGCGCCGTCCGCTTCTGGCTCGGCCATGGCGGCCAGTGGAAGGGCCGCGCGCAAGCGCCTTCCTCTCGGTAACCCCTTCCCTTACCAGTCGGCGGCAAACTATTTTGCATGCGAATGAACAATCATGCAGGATTTTTGTTCATCTCCGTTGTAATGTTGATTTTTCGGCTCTATTCGCTAATAAATCCGAAGGCCGTCAGAAGAGAAAACACAGAGGTAGTGGGTTTTCCCAAGACGGGGTTCGCGTGGATGCCGGTGTGCGGCTCGAGATTGGTGGGCGTCGCCCAAATCGTGGTATCGGGGCTTTGTCTGTATATGTTTTCTAACGCTCTGAGAAGCTCGCCTCTGTTTCTATCAAAATCGTTTGCCCGGTAACCGCCAATCGAAAACACCGGCACTCCGAACCACCGGTGGCAGCAAAAACTATGGTCTTGTGCATCGATCTTTGCTATTCTTCGCCAAGGTACAGGGCTGTATCCTGCAACTAAGGAACGGCACCGGAGGCCAAAATGAGCGCAGTTTCCCACCAGGGCAGCGGAAAAATCACCGTGCCCGAGCTGTTGCGACGAAAATCCCAAGATCCAAATTCCCCGAACGCAAAAATCACCTGTCTGACCGCCTACGACTACCCAACCGCGCGCTTGCTCGATGAAGCCGGCGTGGATGTTTTGCTCGTCGGCGATTCGCTGGGCATGGTGGTGCTCGGCCACGAGAGTACCCTCCCCGTCACGCTGGAAGACATGCTGCATCACACCGCGGCCGTCCGCCGTGGCACCAAGCGGGCCCTCGTCGTTGCCGACATGCCCTACGGCACGTATCACACCGAAAACGCCGAATCCTTGCGCAACGCCGTGCGCTTCATCAAAGAAGCGGGCGCCGAAGCCGTGAAGATCGAAGGCGGCGAACGCCGCCTCGAACTAATCGTGCGCCTCACCGAAGCAGAAATCCCGGTGATGGGCCACGTGGGCCTCACGCCGCAATCCGTCAACGCCATGGGCGGTTATCGCGTGCAAGGCAAAACCGCCGACGCCGCAGAGCAATTGATAAGAGACGCCCGTGCGGTCGAAGCCGCCGGAGCTTTTGCCGTCGTGCTCGAGGCCGTCCCGCGCGAACTCGCCGCGCAAATTACCCGCGAACTGCGCATCCCCACCATCGGCATCGGCGCCGGCCCGGATTGCGACGGCCAAATCCTAGTCATTCACGATATGCTCGGCCTGAGTTTCGGCCACACCGCGAAATTCACCCGACAGTACGCCAACGTCGGAGAAGTGATCAGCCGCGCCGTGAAGGAATATTGCGACGACGTTCGCCAAGGCATGTTCCCTTCGGACGCCGAGTCCTATCACGCCGGTCAAATCGCTCAGCAGCGCAAGACCGTTCCCGTCGTGTAGCCAGGAACCCGTAAAACTTCGAGGCTGCCATGTCACCGCAAGAAATGTGTGTGTTGTTTGAATACAACGCCTGGGCCAATCAACGCGCCTTGGACGCCGCCTCCGCGCTAACCCCCGAACAATTTACGCAGCAGCTCGGCTCCAGTTTCTCTTCTGTGCGCGACACTTTGGCGCACATCTGTAGTGGCGAGTGGGTGTGGCTGGAACGATTTCAGGGCCGCTCGCCGTCCGCTTTTCCGGACGCTCAGAAATTCGCCGCCACGGTGGCAGGCCTGCGTGATCATTGGCGTGTGCAAGAAACCGCGCTGCTGGCTTTCGTAAGCGGGCTGAAGCAAAAAGACCTCGACGGCGTCATGGAATACAAAACCTTCAAATTCGGCGTGTATCGCAATCCGCTTTGGCAATCCATGCAGCACGTCGTAAATCACGGCACCTACCATCGCGGCCAGGTCACCACCATGCTTCGTCAACTCGGCGCGCAGCCCATCCTGACCGACCTCATGCACTTCTATCGCGAACGTTCGGCAGCCGCTGCCTGAGCCGCCAGCCATCCATTGGATACCATCCGAACCATCGCCTGGATGAAAGAAGCCGCTCGGCAATCTCGCGCGGAAAACCGCATCATCGGCTTCGTCCCCACTATGGGCGCGCTGCACGCCGGCCACATCTCACTCGTCGCCCGCGCCAGGCGCGATTGCGATCCGGTGATCGCCTCCATCTTCGTAAACCCAAAACAGTTCGGCCCGCACGAAGATTACAAAAAATATCCCCGCACCGTAGAAAAAGACGCGGAACAATTCGCCGCCGCCGGAGTGCGCGCACTTTTTCTGCCGGAAGCCGCCGAGATGTATCCCCCAGGCTTTTCGACCTACGTGAATGTCGACGGCCTCAGCGAACGTCTCGAAGGCCGCGCTCGCCCCGGACATTTTCGCGGCGTCACCACGGTCGTACTAAAACTGCTGGAAATCGTCCAGCCCCATTTCGCCTACTTCGGCCGCAAAGACGCTCAGCAGGCGAAATTAATCAGCATAATGGCCCGCGATCTTAACCTCGACGCGGAGATCGTTCTCGGCCCCATCGTCCGCGAGCCCGACGGCCTGGCCATGTCCTCGCGCAACGCCTACCTCTCTCCCGAGGAACGAGCCGCCGCAACCGTCCTGCATGGCGCGCTATCCGCCGCCAAAAAACATTTAGCCTCGGGTGAGCGCGACGTCTTGCAGCTGCAAAGCAAACTCCGCAGCGTTCTCGATGCCGAACCGCTCGTCAAGATCGATTATGTCGAAATCGTCGACGCCGATTCGTTCGAGCCAGTCGTCAGCGTGAACCGCCCATCATACGTTCTGCTGGCCGTCTACCTCGGCAAAACCCGCCTGATCGACAACATGCTAGTCGAACCAGCGGAATCCGCCTCTGACACTTTTATTTTTAATTTGTAAGACCGATCAACTCTAGCTGGCCGAATCGCAAACTGCGATCCGCTAGTCAAGCTCCGCCAAAACCTCTGCAGCGTGCCCCTTAGCCTTGACGTTATCCCAAACCTGCTCAATCTTCCCGTCCGGCCCAATCAAATACGAACTTCGCACAATCCCCATGAACGACCGCCCCATGAACTTCTTCATCTGCCAAGCCCCATAAGCCTCAATCATCTTGTGTTCCGGATCGCTCAGCAGCGTAAAATTCAGCTTCTGCTTCGCGCTAAACCCCGCCAGCGTCTTCGGCGCATCCGCGCTGACGCCCAGCACCACCACATCCCTCTTCACAAATTTCGGCCGCAAATCGCGAAACTCACAAGCCTCAATCGTGCAACCGGGAGTGTTCGCCTTGGGATAAAAATAAATCACCACGCCCTTCCCATGAAAATCCTTCAGCGACAGATTTTTCCCAGTGACATCCTGCAGCGTGAAGTCCGGAGCCTTGTCGCCAACTTTTAACGCCGCCTTAGCCATAACCAACTTTCCGAGGCCGCGGAATCAGGAAAGCATTTTGCGCAGCACATCATTCACAACCTGGGGATTGGCCTGTCCGCGTGTAGCCTTGATGACCTGCCCAACAAAAAACTTGAAAACGCCCTCGTTCCCCGCCTTGAATTTGGCCACGTTGTCGTCGTTTTTCTCAATCACCTCGCGCGCAATCGCTTCAATCGCCGAAGTATCGCTGCTCTGCGCCAATCCTTCCGAGGCCACAATCTCCGCCGCCCCGCGCCCCGATTCGAACATCACCGGAAACACTTTCTTGGCAATAGCACCGTTAATCTTGCCGGACTCCACCAGGTTCACTAACTCCGCGAGCGCCGCCGGAGGCACCGGACTCTCTTCAATCTCTTTCCCAGCATCCTTCAGCCGGCGCAGCAGTTCCGTCTGCATCCAATTCGCCGCGCTCTTCCCAGCAGCACCGGCTTTCACCACGGCTTCGAAATAATCCGCCAAGGCTTGCGAAGCGGTAAGCACTTCAGCGTCATAGGGGGTGATGGCGAAGGCGCTTTTGAAGCGCAGCCGTTTGGCTTCCGGCAACTCAGGCAGATCCTTTTTGGCGGCGTCCCGCCAGGCGGCACTGACATGTACGGGCAACAAATCCGGCTCGGGAAAATAGCGATAATCGTGCGCTTTTTCCTTGGAGCGCATGGAAACGGTATGGCCTTCGGCTTGATTCCACAGCCGCGTTTCCTGCGGAATGTGGCCGCCGCTTTCGAGGACGCCGATCTGGCGTTCGATTTCGTATTCGATGGCCTTGTGCAGAAAGCGGAACGAGTTCAGATTTTTAACTTCGACTTTGGTTCCGAATTCAGCCGCACCGCGCAGGCGGACGCTTACATTCGCATCGCAACGCAAGGAACCTTCTTCCATGTTGCAGTCGCTGACGCCGGTGTACAGCAGAATGTGTTTCAGCGCGGTGAGATATGCGTGCGCTTCGTCGGCGGTGCGCATGTCCGGCTCGGAAACAATCTCGCTCAGCGGAGTGCCGCCACGGTTGTAGTCAACATAGGCCTTGGTGGCGGATTCCGCAAAACCTTCGTGCAGATTTTTGGCAGCGTCTTCTTCAAGGTGCAGGCGGGTGATGCCGATGCGTTTGCGCGCGCCCGCATGATCGATCTCAATCCAGCCGCCTGTCGCCAGCGGCAGTTCATACTGCGAAATCTGGTAGCCCTTCGGCAGGTCCGGATAGAAATAATTCTTCCGCGCAAATCGCGAATGCTCGTGCACCGTGCAGTTCAGCGCCAGCGACGCCCGCATGGCCATCTCCACCACCCGCTTGTTCAGCACCGGCAGCGTCCCCGGCAATCCCAAACACACCGGGCAAGTATTCGAATTGGGAGCGTCGCCAAACCGCGTCGAACATCCGCAGAAAATTTTGGTTTTGGTCAGCAGCTGTACGTGGACTTCCAAGCCGATCACCGGCTCGTACTTCGCCAGCACTTCGGTAGAAAGCGCAGTCGCTTCTGGGGTAGTCTTCGCCATGGCGGAACGAAGATTATAGCATCAGCCAGCCTCGGCCCAGACCGCTCACGAAAGTCGTGACCGGAAAGCTCGCACCGCGTTATGCGCGGTCATCGTTAGATTCGGCGGCAATTCGTCCAGCGCGAACCATCGCACATCCTGGGTTTTTTCCGGCTCGCAGTTTTTCGCATCACCGCGCAAAACGCGCCCAAGGTACGCTGGCAAAACCCAGTGCTGGTTTTCTTGCGGCAGAACGTGATCGGTGACGCACAGTAGCGTTTCCGCGAGCCTCGCGAATCGCACAACTCTCCAGCGTCTCCAGATAGTCCAGCTTGCCGCCGACGATGCTCCAGCATCCGGCTTCGGGCGCACGCAGACGCAGCGTGAGCAGCACGCGGTTCGATTCGTCCACGATCAAGACGCCTACGCCGACGCGCGGCAGGCCGCAACGCGCGGCACTGGAAGCAGAATCGTTTTCCCCGAACATTTGTGCATCCATCGATCCTCCAGGATCCGCAACTTTTCTTCCATCGCTGGAATTCAATCGGAGCATCGTCAACCTTTCGTCGAGGGCAGCAAATCGCAAAACACAAACGAATCCCGCTCCACAATCTCCCCCGTCCGCACCCGCAGCGGGCTCCGAAAAATCGGCCCTTCAAATACAAACGTGTGAAACTCTCCGTTCTCGCCGCAAGGATCAACTCCCGCAGGCAACTCCGCAAAGAAAGCCTCGTCCAATTCCCTCCCCGCGAGTCTCCGCTCCAAAACTTTGCCGTTAATACAAACCGCCACGGAACGAAATCCCCGGGCCTGAAAATAGCGAATCAGTTCGCGAGTATCCCTCTTCCAAATCGGAAAAATCGCCGTCATCCCGAGGCGCGCCAGATTCCTCTCTCGATACAATCGCAAATCTTCGAGGAAAATATCCCCAAACGCCACCCGGCGCACACCTCGAGCCAGGTGCGTCCGCAGCGCCTCCTCCATCCGCGCTTCGTAAATCGGATTCGAGCACTGTTGCGGGATGCGCACCTCATGCAGCGGCAATCCGATCGCCTCCGCCTGCTGCCGCAGAAGCTCGCATCGCACGCCATGCATGCTGATGCGTTCGTATCCCTCCGTCACCGTGGTCAGCAGTGCAGTAACCCGATACTCCTCCCCCTGCAGCAGCGCGTGCAACGCCATAGCGCTGTCTTTTCCGCCGCTCCAACAAAACAGAATGGGTTCGGGTGTGGTCAAAGAGCTCCTGGCAAGTTCGAATATGCGTTGGTGGTACGCCCCGCGCCGATCAGGGGCACCACCAACGTTCCATCCGCGATCGATGCTTCAGTTTCCTCCGCCAAAGGTATATCTCACCCCAGCCCGCACATCTCTGCCCAGCGCCGGATACCCCAAGGCATCCTGATATTGCTTGTTCAGCAGATTCTCCGCTCGGCCATAAAACGACACGCCATGCCCGAGGCGGTACACGGTGGCGATGTCAAACCGCGAGTACCCAGGATTGCGCGTGTATCCCAACCCGAGAAAATCGCTATCTGTACGCTCGCCGGTAAAGTATCCATCGATCGCCGCGCTGAACCGGCGGTAGGCGGCATTCAGCGTCAGCGAGCCCGAATTTACCGGCCGTCGCAGCAACCGGTTTCCCGCCGTCTCCGTCGGATCAAACGCATTTGGCGCGCTGACCACCCGCGTGTCGTCATAAGTATAATTTCCCGCCAATTTCAGCCAGCGGTTCAGCTTCATTTCGCCAATAAAATTAACTCCGCGCGCCAGCGCCAGGTCCGTATTGAAGTAATAGCCAAAGCCGCTTGGCGATGCCCCCGGAATCGTGATGTCACAGGTGTTCCCTGTGGCCGGCGGCGGATTAGGCGTGCAAAATTCGAAGCTGACGATATCGTAGAAACGGCTGTAAAAATATTCCGCCGAGAGCTTGACGCGATCGCCCAGCAACCTCTGTTCGATTCCCGACGTCCACGTTTTGCTCGCCTCCGGCTTCAGCGACGGGTTTCCGAAGTCGCCAAAATTATCGCCGAATAGCTGGTCGAAACGCGGCTCCTTTATTCCTTCGCCGTAGAAAACCCGGTACAACGTGTCGCCCCACAATCCATTTCCATAACGTAGCGCCACCGCAGCGCCCGCTCGTGGAACCACGCGCGTTCCGAAATTCGCATTGTCCTCGGCGCGCCCGCCAAAATTCAGCGAAACGCGTCGTTGTGGCCGGTACCGAAAGTCCAGATACCCCGCTTGATTATTCCGGCGCGCGTGTGGCACATCAATGGAAGTAAGAAAAGCGTTCTCCACCTCATATTGATAACCCGCCGTAACGCCGAAATTTCCAAGCACGTAACTGGTCTGTGCATTCACATTCGCACGGTTGTACTGAAACACGCTGTCACCGAACACCGGATCCTGGCTCACCTGCCGCGTGTACGATTCTCCGCCGCTGATTTCATGCTGCCAGTGCTTGCCCGTCGCAAAATGCCATCGCGCGCTGGCGCTGAAAATATGCTGCAGGTAGCGGTCGCCGAGGTTTGGCGGCTCCAGCAACGTTTGGCCAGGAATTCCCGCGATGCTGTCGTTGTTGCGCAGCGTCAGCCGCAATTGATTCGTGTCGCTGATCTTGTAGCCGAAATTTCCGGAGAGCGTTCGGTTCAAGAAATCGTCATTCGGCCCTTGGCCATCGGTTTGTAGATAGGACGCCGCAACAGAGTAGTCAAACGCGCCCAGCAACCCGCTAAGCTGCCCGCCGCCGCGCCCGGAAGAAAAATCCCCGCCTTCGCCATACACGCTGAACTCCGGAACACGCGTCTCGCCACGGTGGGTAAAAAGCTGAATCACGCCGGACACCGCGTCCGTCCCATAAATCGCGCTCTCTGCCCCGCGCACCACTTCCACCTTGTCGATGTTATCGAGCGTCACGCTCGAAAAATCCACCGCCGCGCCTGGAGGATTGATTGGCGCGCCATCCACCAGCACCTTGGTGAAATTCGAATTTCCGCCGTTCAAGAAAACGGAAGCCGAGCCGCCTTCCGGCCCGGTGCGCCCGATGGCAATGCCCGGTGAAAAAAGCAGCACATCCGTTAAATTCACCGCCTGCCGCGCATCGATCTCTTCTTTCGTAATCACGGAAACCGGCGCGGTCGTCTGGCCCGCCAGCGTGGGCTCGGCTTGCGCCGTCACCACCACGCTCGCCGAAAGCCGCTCCAGCTCGAGACTGACGTCGAGCTTGCGCTCGTGCCCCGCGGTCAACTCAACCGCAATTTCCCGCCGGACAAATGCTTCTCGCGCGAACCCCACGCGATACCCGCCGGCCGGAACCGTCAGACTGTAAACGCCGTCAACGGATGAAACCGTTTTTGTTCCCGCCGCGCCGGCATTTCCGTCCACCCGCGCAGTGATTTCCACTCCTCCAACGGCCGCGCCGCTCGAATCCAGCACGGTGCCGGAAAGTCGTGCTTCTTGAGAATGTTCTTGAGCTTGCGTTGCAAATTCTGAGGCCAGGAAAAACAGAGCAAGGACGGCGAATCGCAATACGTAGATTTTCATGGGCTCCTCCGCTCCCTCACGCGCGGGAGCTTGAAGGTTGTCCCGAGTGATGCCTGGTCACGTTGCACATCACGAGGGCTGCGGACTTCGCCGGTCTCCTGGCTTGGCGGTTTTGCTTGCCGGCAACCTTCCCGCCGCGCCGCCCGCGCATTCAAACGTGATTGCAAAAAATCACGCGTTTGAATTCGCGAACAAATTCGCTGCAGTGGCCTGCTGGCTATTTCAGCGTGCGATCGCCATGCGATCGCACTCCCGCCTTACAGTCGCGCGGCGGCGACGGCTTCTCTTGCGAGTGCAACCGCATTGCGGTTGCCCGTCTTCCCGAGCACGAAGTCTGCGATGATTGTCGGGGGCGCGGACGCCGTGAAGTGATTGAAGCGCCCATTTCTGCCCGCTGCTAGGTGATTCAGATCCGCGTCCTTATATAAGCCGCGGCGCGAAGTTACATCGTAAAAAATCAAACTCGTTCCGTGGCCTTTCCCGACCACACGTTCACGTGCGGCCGGCCCGATGGCCCGGTCTCCACCGTCAGCGGCGTCTGAAACACTTGTTCGAGCAACTCTCGCTGATAAACGCTGGCCGGCGGCCCTACGCGCAAGCACCGCCCACGTTGCAACAGCGCCACTTGGTCGGCATATTCTGCCGCCAGGTTCAGTTCGTGTGTCACGACTACCACGATGTAGCGGTTCACCGAAGCCAGCCGCCGCAGCGCGTCCAGCAAATCCACCTGCGCCGCAATGTCCAGATGCAACGTCGGCTCGTCCAGCAGCAGCATTACTGGCTGCTGCGCCAGCGCACGTGCCAAAATCACACGCTGCTTCTCGCCGCCGGAAATTTTGTCCATCCGCCGGTCCGTCAAATGCTCCGCGCCCACCTGCGCCAGCGCATTTCGTGCCACAGCTATATCTTCTTCCGTTTCGAAACGCAGCGATCGCCCGTACGGATGCCGCCCTTGCATCACAAATTCCCAAGCCCGCGCGGGAAACAGCAGCCGGCTTTCCTGCTGCACCATCGCAATCCTCTGCGCCCGCAGTCGCGGCGCCATCGTGTGCGTCACCATGTCGTCCAGCAGCACCCGCCCGGAAAGCGGCGCCAGCACCCCGGCGATCAAATTCAACAGCGTCGATTTGCCGCACGCATTGGGCCCTAGAATCGCGAAAATCTCTCCCGAGCGCGCCTGCAAGCTCAAAGCCTCCAGCGTAAAAAGCGGAGCCTGCAGCGAATTCGACGAATACGCATAGCTCACCTGCTCCACGCTCAGCGTGGCGTTAGTGCGCTGTGCCGTGGCCGCTGGCAAATTTCGCGCCGCGCTACTCACGCCATCCTCCGTCGCAGCAAATAAATAAACAGCGGGGCTCCAGCGAGCGCCGTCATCGCGCCCACCGGCAACTCGCTCGGCGCTGCCACCGTGCGCGCCAGCATATCCGCCAACACCACCGCGATCGCCCCGCCAAACGCCGCCGCTGGAATCAATATCCGATGGTCCGAACCAAAAATCATCCGCATCACGTGCGGCACCAGCAATCCGACGTAGCCGATCGCCCCGCTCACCGACACGGCCAGCCCCGTCAGTATCGACGCCGCCACATAAACCACCATGCGCACCCGCGGCACGTCCACGCCCAGGTGCACGGCTTCTTTTTCTCCAACCAGCAGCACATTCAGATCGGAAGCTGTCGTATAGATTGCGCCCGCAGCCAAAAAGAAACCGGCGCGGATCACCCATTGCAAATTGTCCTGCAACGGCGTTGAAAGATCGCCCATCAGCCAGAACGACATTCCGCCATGATCCCGCCCCGAAATCAGGTTCAGCAGCAGCATGATCAACGCATTTAGAAAAGACGCCGTAATAATCCCCGCTAGCAGCAGTGTCGTGCTGTCAATCTCGCCGTCTCGCTGTCCGAGCAGATAAACTCCCGCGATGGTCACCAGCGCTCCCAGAAACGCCCCCACGGGGGTGAACAACACCGCCACGTCCGGCGAGAGTGCCAGATGCGGTTCAATCATCACGGCAAGAATCGCGCCCACCGCCGCCCCGCTCGAAACTCCCAGCACGTACGGATCAGCCAACGGATTTCGCAGCAGCGCTTGAAAGCTCGTTCCCGCGACCGCCAGCGACGCCCCCACAAACACGCCCAGCAAAATCCGCGGCAAACGAATATCAAAAACGATCAGGCTGTAATTGCTGGAAAGCTCTTTGGTCTGGTGAAACGCAAATCGGATCAAATCCTGCGCCAAGCCATACAAAGACACGGGCACCGCACCAAGTTTCAGCGCCAGCACCACCACCACGAATAACACACCAGCCAAAACCGCGCAGCGCAGCACCAGCCGCCGCAGCGTCAGCGGTTGCATGTTGCAACCTCGTGCTCCGCGCAAAATCCGGCATCCCTCTGCGCCAAGCTCGCCAATTCCGCCGGCGGAATCTTCTCCGGTGTGGTATTTGGCTTCTCCATCTTCTCGGGAGCCGGCGGCGGCGCACCCGGTCCATCCACAAACGCCTCCGGATGCAACTGCTTCGCCATATCCTCAATCGCCGAAACAATCCGCGGCGCCGGCCGGTTCACCGCGTCGCTTACCACCACGAAGCGATGATTCCGCACCGCCTCCAAACTCCGCCACCCCGGCAGCGCGCTGAGCGCCGGCAAATCCGGCGCTTTTTCATCATTCTGCGTCGTGAAGATCAGAAACTCCGGCTGCTGCTTCACCACCTCTTCCAAACTCACCTTCGGCCAATCCTGCGTGGTCTCCACAATCGAAACCGCCCCAGCTTTTCGCAGGGCGTCGGCGATAAACGTATTTTTCCCCACGCTGATCAGCGGCTCCGTCCACACTACGAAAAGCACCCGCCGCGGCGCCAGCTCGCCCACGCGTTGTTGCAAATCGCTCAGCCGCTGTTGCATCTCCCCGGCCAGTGTCACGCCGTTTTGCGGCGCACCCAGCACATCCGCCAACTTAATCGTCGAGCTGAGAATCTCCTGCACGTTGTGCGGATCCGTTGCATACACTGGAATGTTCAAGCCATCCAAGGCCCGTTCCGTCTCAAACCTATTGATGCTCGTCATCAGCACCACATCCGGCCGCAGCGCCGCCACTTCTTCAATGCTCGGATTGATCGTCCCGCCCACCTTCGCTTTGTTCTGCGCCTCCGGCGGATAGTCGCAATACTCCGTGTCCCCCACCAAATGATCCTGCAAACCCAGCGCGTACACCGTCTCCGTCAAATTCGGCGCCAGCGACACAATTCGCTCCACCGGCTGCGGCAACCGCACCGTGCGCCCCGTCTCATCAACCACTTCTCGGTAAACACGCGCATTCGGCGGCACCTCTGGCGGCGCCTGGGCCGTAGTATTTTTTTCACCCGATCGCTGTCCCGGCGCATTCAAAGCATTGGCAGTACTTGGCGCATTAGCCGTACCCGGCGCGTTGGCCGTTTGCGCCAACAACGAACCCGCGCACAGCGCCGCGCCCGCCAGCACCGCGCCAACCCGGCTCATCCGGCAAAACTTTTCGTGCCTTCCCAAAAAGTCTTCTCCCCGACGCCCGTTTCCCGCCCAAAAATAAAAAAGCCCCGCGAGACAACCGGGGCTCATGCACCGCGTTCCTTCTCGCGAAGAACGCGCGTCTCAGCAGCACGGGAGGGTAGCCTGGCTCACGGCCTCTTCAGCCGTTCACAGTGGCGGGACCGCGGCCGATTCTCACGGCCTTCCCCGCAACCCATGCCTCAAAATTGAATTTCGAGTGTAAGCCCCGCCCCAACCCAAGTCAATCAACGTCCGCTTTTGTAGCGGCCGCCTTCTGGGGCGGTCGCCTGCCTGCTGAGCTGGTGAATCGTCAGATTCCCACTCTATTCTTTTGTTCCTCGCGTTTCTTCTTTGTGCCCTCTGCGCCCGGTGCGTTAAAATCCCCAGCTGCCCACACCACGCACCCACACTCGGCCACCATCACTTATTCTTCCAATTAGGCTTCCGCTTCTCGACCAACGCCCGCAAACCCTCCTGCGAATCCTCGAGCTTGTACAACTCATTCAGAAAAATATTCATGGAGTTTTTCATTCCATCCCGCAACGACAGTCCCATCCCCCCCAAAATCGCTTTCTTCGCCATCGTCAACACCGGCCCCGAATGCGCCGTGATCCGCGACACCAGCTCATTCACCGTCTGCTCCAGTTGCGACTCCGGCACCAGCCGGTTAATCAATCCGAGCTCCAGCGCGCGCTCGGCCGTCACCGCCTCGCCGGTCAACACCAACTCCAGCGCCGTCTTCGGCCCCACCAAGAATGGCAGAATCGTCGACGCCAGCGGCGGAAACACCCCAATCGTAATCTCCGGCTGCGCAAACCGCGCTTTCGGCGACGCGATCACCAAATCTCCAAACGCCGCCAGCTCCGCCCCTCCGCCAATCGCCGGCCCATTCACCACGCACACCACCGGCTTCCCCACATCCAGCATTCCCGCGAACGCCGCATGAAATGCATCCAGCATCTGAAACACGCGCTGCGAGGTGTACTCCCCAATATCAATCCCGCCGCAAAAAACCTTGCACGCCGAATCCAGCACCAAAAGTTTCACGTCATCGCGTTCGCCCGCCGACGTAATCGCATCTGAAATCTCCCGCAGCATCACTTCATTCAACAAATTATGCTCCGGCCGGTTCAGCGTAATCCGCCCCACCCCGCCGTCAATCGCCAATTTCACAAACTCAAACTCTTCCGGCTTCCGCCGCACCACCTGCGACATAAAATCCGGTACATTCACTTGTTTGATCATGCAACCTCTCTCGAAATCGCGTCGCGCACCCGAAAATCCCCGCCCATCTCACGGATTTTCAACGCTCTAAATCCTAGCACGCGAATTTAAGCCCGGCAGAAAACTCGCCGCGCGAAGTGCGCAATCAGTCCAGCACTAAGATGTAATCCCCGGAGACGCTCACGCCCCTGTGTAGCGCGTTGCCTTAGTCCAGAACGGCTAGCCCTGATGCAAAATTTTGAGCGACACTACGAACTGAAGGACAGCGCCACTCCCACATGGCGCCGAACTACGGCAGGACCGGAATAAGGTCGACCTACCGTTTCGGACGCCAAACGATCAGCTAATCAAACGAGGAACTTATCTGAAGATCGTGCGCTCGGAGCATTTTTTTGATGCGATGCCCGAAAGCGTCTAGAGAATGAATAAACCAGGCCGTCTATGAATGCGATATTTTTGTTTCTCTATTGTTCACGAAGACCGGCAAGTTCACGGACACGCGCAAACTGTTCATTTATACATATTTTAAAGACTTCGAAATTACGACCGCCAGCGCCTGCAAGGACGACCGGAATTCGCTGTGGGTATTCCCAGGATAAGCTAACCAAGCTCGGGCGTTTCTGGACTAAGTACAACACTACAGAAGGCCTCCTATTTTAGTTCGGCGATCAACTCGACACCGTGATTGAGAAATCTCGCGAACACAACCGACTGATCGCGCCCGATTACGCGTGGGTCCTAACTGTGAGTCCATCGCCCATCCCAATTGTCCCTTCCAATCAAAGCGGTTATCCTGACACCATCTTCCGAGCAGCATTTCGCGGAGCACCGCCATCGCCTCCACAAAATCAACGTTACCCACCGCCACCGCCGCCCGCCTCCTCCAAGACATCGATTCCGACGCCTTTCCCTCCCCGCCCCAATGGCGCACCGCCTCGCCCATACGCTTCAGCGCCGACTGGCAAGGGAAGAATCCCGACCCCCGGCGCGAAACCGAAGTCCGCCTCCTCTGGTGCGCGCAGACCCTCTTCCTCCAATTCCGCGCCCACTTTCGCACCATCACCGTCTTTTCAGACGCCGAACCCTCCGGCCGCCGCGACCATCTCTGGGACCGCGACGTCGCCGAAGTCTTTCTCCAGCCAGACACCTCCGATCCCCAGCGTTACCTCGAATTCGAGGCCAGCCCCAACGGCATGTGGCTCGATCTCGCCCTCGATCACGGCGCCCGCCAGGACCTCAACAGCAACCTCCGTCGCCGCGTCAGCGTCAGCCCCGCCAGAATCTGGACCGCTGAACTCGCCATCCCCATGAGCAGCCTCACCCCGGCCTTCAACCCCGCCGCCACCTGGCGTCTAAATTTCTTCCGCGTCGAAGGCCCTGCCGAACCGCGCTTCTACTCCGCCTGGAGTCCGACCCACACCCCCGAACCCAACTTCCACGTCCCTTCAGCCTTCGGCAAGCTAGTCTTCAACCCCGCAAGCGCGTGCGCTTGAAACGCAGCCCTAACGAACCCCGCTAGAAACGCGCGCCCCCGGTGCAGCTCCGTTCTGTTCGACTAAATTCCCCGCCTCCGAACACCTGAAAAATCGCAGTTTTTCCCTTTCTTCTCTGGGCCCTCTGCCCCTCTGCGTTAAGTTCTTTTGTATTTGGTTTGAAGCCTTGTCCTCTCGCCGAAGATTAGCTCCAACACATGCAACCAGATGGTGTACAAAAGAATGCATCGCCATGCCGCGACTCCACCTGACCATCTCCCTCACCTTGGCCGCGCTCCTCGCCGCACCCTCCGCAAACCCATCCCCGCAAGCTACCTCATCAGGCACTTCGCCAGACGCTCCGACCGTCCGCAAAGTCGAGCCCCCCAATTGGTGGCTCGGCCTCTCGCCCGAGATGATGCTCCTCATCTACGGCCACAAGCTCGAGGCCACGCACGTCATCTGCAACCTCAACACCGTCCACGTCTCCCGCACCCAGTCCACCGCTGGCGGTGACTACCTCTTCGTCTGGCTGCGCATCGCCCCAGAGGCGCGCTCCGGCACCGCCGTCTGCCGCATCGCCACCGCCAACGGCGAAACCACCTTCGAGCTTCCGCTAGCGAATCGCCAGCCCACGCTCGGCAAGTTCCAGGGCCTGGCCCCGCAAGACGCCATCTACCTCATCATGCCGGACCGCTTCGCCAACGGCGACCCCACCAACGACGAGCCAAAGCCAAACCGTTCGCCGGACGATACCGCAAGTGGTTCCAGCGCGACCGGCGATCACGCCAGCGTGCCGACGCTCGACCGCTCCAAACCGCGCGCCTATCACGGCGGCGACTTGCGCGGCATCGGCGACCATCTCGCCTATCTCCAGGATCTCGGCGTCACCACGCTGTGGCTCACGCCCATCGTCAGGAACGGCGCAGCCCAGGACTACCACGGCTACGGCGCCACCGACCTCTACGCCGTCGACCCCCACCTCGGCACCCTCGACGACTACCGCCGCCTGGTCGCCGATGCGCATCAGCAAAAAATGAAAATCTTTTTCGACATTGTTCCGAATCACGTTGGGCCGCTGCATCCGTGGGTAAAGGATCCGCCGCTGCCCGATTGGTTCCACGGAACGTTGCAGCAGCATCTCACCGCCGCGTCGCCGACGGATGCCACGTTCTACGGCGGCACAGCCGTCACGCCAAAGCCTTACGATCTTTTTGAAACGCTCACCGATCCGCACGCGCCGGCAGGCCTCAGCCGCGCCCTCACGGATGGCTGGTTTTTCGGCATCCTGCCGGACCTGAACACCGAGAATCCCATCGTGGCGCAATACCTTTTGCAAAATGCGATTTGGTGGGCGGAAACTTCCGGGCTCGATGGTTTCCGCGTCGATACGTTTCCTTACGTGCCGAGGAACTTCTGGGCCGCGTGGAATGCCGGCTTGCACAGCATCTATCCGTATCTCACCACCATCGGCGAAGTGTTCCATCCCAATCCCGAAGTGACTGCGTTCTTTGCCGGCGGCCAGCGGCGCTCGGACGGCGTCGATTCCGGTGTCACCACCGTGTTCGACTATCCGCTGAGCTTCGTGCTGCGCGATATTTTGCAGCACGATGCGCCCGCGGCGAAAATCGCGGACATCCTGCGGCAGGACGCGCTCTATCCACACGCGGAGAATCTGGTCACTTTTTTTGACAATCATGATCTGCCGCGCATCGCTTCGGCCGCGGGTGATTCGCTAGGCAAAGAAACACTGGCGTTTGCTTTGTTGCTGACGCTGCGCGGAATTCCTGAACTTTATTATGGCGACGAAATCGGCATGCAAGGGGGCGCCGATCCTGATAATCGCCACGACTTCCCCGGCGGCTGGTCCGGCGACCGGCAGAACGCGTTCGAGGCCTCCGGCCGCACAC
This sequence comes from Candidatus Acidiferrum sp., assembly GCA_049513775.1. Lineage (GTDB taxonomy): Bacteria > Acidobacteriota > Terriglobia > Acidiferrales > UBA7541 > Acidiferrum. The sequence continues at coordinate 5,357 of JBEKVU010000003.1, read as the reverse complement.
CACAACAGCAAGAATTGTTTTCTTACGCGCAGTCTTTGCTGCATCTGCGCCGGCAGCACGTTGCGCTGCAGACTGGTCGGCTCTGGCATTTATTTTCTGACCAGTCCGCCTACGTCTTTGTTCGCGACAGCGCGGACGAGCATTTGCTCGTTGCGTTCAACGACGACAGGTCGGCGCGTACCCTGCGGATTGGCGTCGCCGATACGCCGCTGCAGCCAATTCCCGCGGTCGCCACGCTTTTTGGAGAAGGCACTGCCGAACGAACCGGCAACGACCTGCGTCTGACCCTGCCACCGAAGTCTGTCACGATTTTTAATTTGTATTAGGTCCTCTCGACAACAAAACATCGACTAAAAGGCTGCGAAGCAGTCGAAGCCGCGCTTACTTTTTCAGAGATATTTCGTGCGGCCCACGATTTTAATAGTCGATTTGAGCTGTCCAGGCGTGTGCGCGGCCGGGAATTTTGAACGTTACGCTGTGCGTGGCGGCATCGAAACGCGGGTCCGCGATTGGCTGTCCATCCACCGTGATGCGTAGCGGCGCGGAAGTGGCGCCATACACCGTGATTTCTTCGGCGGTCCACCACGGTTGAAAGGTATTTTCCTCGACGGTGCTGGCGATTTTCACGGAGCTTGCGGCTGCGCGGCACGAAAAATTCATGCGCAGGGATTCGCCGCGCTGATAGGCGAAGGTATGGCCGTCGTCTTGGTACAACGTGCCGCGGCAGTCGTCGCCTGGATACACACGCAACTGCAACGGACCATCTGGAGTTTCAGAGGTGCTTTGCACCAACGGCTGCAGTGGAATGATTGCGCCGGCGCGAACGTAGAGTGGCATTTCGTCGAGCTTGGGGTGCAACTCGAGAGGCGGTTTGCTGGCGTGCTTTTGGCTGGTCCAAAAGTCGTACCAATCGGCGGGAGGCAGTTGCACGGTTTCCGCGTCGAGCTTTTCCGTAAGGACCGGAGCTACAAAGAAGTCGTCGCCAAAAAGAAAGTCGCGATTGTCGGTGTACAGATCCATCTGTTCTGGGTATTCGAGAAACAACGGACGCATGAGCGGAATGCCCGTGCGTGTGGCTTCTTCGACGGCGGTGTAAATATAGGGCAGGAGCTTGTAGCGCAACTCGATGTAGCGGCGGCGAACGGCTTCCTGCTCCGGTCCACTGACCCACGGTTCCTGGTCGGCGCTGCCCTTATCTGTGTGGTCGCGATAGATCGGATTGAAGGCGCCAACTTCAAACCAACGCGTGAGCAAATCGGCAGGCGGAGTACCCACAAATCCCCCTATATCGTCGCCGACGAGGGGAAACCCGGAGATGCCCACACTGAGCAGCATGGGCGTGCTCATTTTCAGGTGATTCCAAGTGCTGCTGTTGTCGCCCGTCCACGTGGCGGCGTAACGCTCAGCGCCGGAATAGGCTGCGCGCGTGAGGACGAAGGGGCGCTCGTCGGCCTGCAGTTTGCGCAAACCTTCATAGGTGCCGCGCACGTTTTCCATACCGAAAACGTTGTGAATGGCGCGGTGATCAAGGCTGGCGCCGTCGTCCAGGCGGTGGCGCACGGTGAGCGGCATGGTTTTATCCGCGCGCAGAAATACGGAGGGCTCGTTCATATCGTTCCAGAAGCCGGCTGCGCCCATGCCCACAAAATCCTTGTACAGCGTGCCCCACCAATCGCGGGCGCGGGTGAGGGTAAAATCCGGGAAGACGCTGTCGCCGGGCCACACTGCGCCAACGAATACCGTGCCATCGGCGTTTTTCACGAAGTTGTCGTTTTTGATTCCGGAATCGTACGGCGCGTAACCGTGAGCGGGATTTTTCTTGATGTGCAGATCGGTGATGAGGACGGTGCGAACGCCAGTGCTGCGAAAATCCGCGATCATTTTTTCAAAGGTGGGGAAATAGGTGCGATTCACGGTGAAGGGCGCATAGCCTTCCTGGTAGTCGATATCGAAATAGATCACATCGAGGGGGATTTTCTTGCTGCGCATGGTGGCAACGATTTCGCGGGCGCGTGCTTCGGGATAGTAGCTGTAACGCGATTGCTGGTAGCCAAGAGACCAGAGTGGAGGCAGAGGCGAGCGGCCGACCAAGGCGGTGTAATCGGAGACCACTTTTTTGGGAGTCGGCCCGGAGAAGAAATAGTAGTTGAGTTCGCCGCCTTCGGCGCCAAAGGAAAAATAGTCCGGCGACTCCTTGCCAAAATCGAAAGTGCTGCGCCACGTGTTGTCGAAGAAGACGCCGTAGGCTTTTCCTGCGCGCAAGCCAATGAAGAACGGAATGGTTTTGTAGAGCGGGTCACTGGATTCCTGCCAGCCGTATTCATCGGTATTCCAATTGGTGAAGGAGCGGTTGCGGCGGTTCATGAGGCCAGCTTTGTCGCCCAGACCGAAATAACTTTCGTCGCAAGGCATTTTTTTCCAGATATGGATGCGTTCGCCGTCCCAGGCCATGGGTAGCGTGGGTTCGTCGGCGAGGAGGAGGTTGCCTTGCGCGTCGGAAAAATCGATCAGCAGAGGGGATTTGTGGATGATAGCGATGGCGCTGCCTGCGGTTAGGCGTACTTCTGACTTTCCATCAGCGAGCTGAATGGGCGGCGGCGTGGGTGCGTTGATTACTGCCCAGGAAAAATCTGGGGGGAAGATTCCGTTGGTGGCTAGGCGAACGCGGAACATGCCGTCGGCGATGGCGGTTACGCGGACTTTGGCGGGGCCAGCGGTTAGTTCCACGCCGTCGGGGAGTTTTTCTGTTTTTTTGACGTCGCCAAGATGTTGCCAGCCTTGCGCGCAGGTTGCCCACGTCGCGGATGATAACGTGCACACGAGAAGTGCCAGATTGCGGAAATGCGTGCTTAATCGAGCGTTCATGGCGATCCTCTTACCCAGGCCGGACTAACCTCCGGCACCTACATACGGCACCTGCGAAAGCTTGGTCAGGCGGCTAGCCATTCCTCAAAGAACGCGGTGGCTTTTGCGCCTTCGATGCGGCGACGGACGGCGTCCAGGACGCGGCAGCGGACGGATTTGGCGTTACCGTAGAAACCAAGCCAGTAGGGGACGTAAAATTCGGCACCTTCGCGTCTGACATCGATCGTGCCGCCGCGGAGCTTGAAGAAGCCCTGCTGAAAGACTACGCGCAAGGCTTTCTCTCGCAGCAACTCTTCGGCGCGGTCCGTAGGGAGAGCGGCGGCGAGATAATTTCGCGTTTGCACGGACAGCAATTGGTCACCCTGCGGCACACAGGGAAAGGTAAACAGATCCAGCTCGCCGGTGACGGCATCGAGCGCGAGGAAACGCGATTGCTGTGTTCCGGCCATATCGTACTGGACGCGATAGCCCCAAAAGGGCACGTAGGCGTCGGCAATGCGTTGCAGCGCGCCATTGCGTAGATTCCAGAGGCGCGCCGACGCCCCGGCGGAGAACTTGCACAAGGCTTGTTCCCGCGTGACGTTGGGCTTTAACGTGAGGATCGTGGTTTGCTCCATCGTTGCGTGCACCAGGCGCGATCCTCGTTCCTTGCGCTAGCGGAAGTGAATCCACAGAACGACGACGGTGGCGAGCAGCACCAGGGTGAGCGTCAGGTTGACGACGCGCTCGCGCGGGGTCTCGCGCGCCAGATGCGGCACATCGACGCCGAAGGTTTCCATCTTTTCGTCGACCGTGGCGAAGGTAAGGCCAGCAAGCTTTTTTCGTGGCGGAGCGGGAAACATCAGGCTCACGCCGATGAGCACCAGGGTACACACCACGAACATGAAGATGGCGTAATGCAGGAAATTCAGGTCGACGAGCGAGCGGATGAATCCAGACTGGTAATGCGCGGTCTTATCCAAGACTTCGAGAATGAAGCGCACCGCGCCGAGAACGAAGCCGACCAGTAGAGAACTGATGGCGCCTTCACCGTTCATGCGCGTCCAGAGGATGCCGAAGATGAAGCAGACGGCGATAGGCGGGCTGATGTAGGCCTGCACGCTCTGCAGATAAATCCACAATTGCGTGCTCAACTTATCGATGAAGGGCACCCACAACAAACCGAGAATGACCATTCCGCCAGTGGCTATACGCCCAAAAAAGACGAGCTGCTTTTCCGTGGCCGCGGGGCGAATCTTTTTGTAGAAATCGAGGGTGATCATGGTGGACGCGGAATTGAAGACGGAGCTCATGGCGCCCATGAGCGCGGCCAAAAGAGCGGCGATCATCAGGCCAACAAGTCCGGTGGGCAAAAGATTGACGATCAGCGACGGGAAAGCAATATTGCCGTTGGTGACCTGGCCATTTACCTTGGTGAAGATTTGCGGATAGAGCGCGAAGGCGATGAGGCCCGGGACGACCAGGAGAAATACCGGCAAAACTTTTAGAAAGCCCGCAAAGATGGTTCCCGCTTTGGCGTGGGCTTCGTCTCTGGCGGAGAGCACGCGCTGTACGATGACCTGATCGGTACACCAATACCAGAGGCCCAGAATCGGCGCGCCGAAAACGATGCCCGTCCAGGGAAACTCGGGATCACTTGCCGAACGGAACATGTGAAAGTAGCTGTCTGGGATGACGGCCCGCAGGCCCGCGAAACCGCCCGCTTTTTCGAGGCCGATAAAGGTGAGCGCCATAGCGCCGAGGAGCAGGATGAGGGTCTGCACCAGATCGGTGTAGATCACGGCAGCCAGGCCGCCCGCAATGGTGTAGACGCCGGTGGCCAACAACAAAACGATCGCTACCGTCCACTGATTCCACGAAACCACGCGCTGCAGGACGATGGCTGCGGCATACAAATGCACGGAGATTTTCGTGAAAATGTAGGCGATCACGGAGATGGTGGCGAGGTAGTTGGCGCAATTGCGATTAAAGCGGCGCTCGAGAAATTCGGGCATGGTAAAAACATTGGAGCGCAAATAAAAGGGAACGAAAACCCAGCCGAGAAGCAGCAACATTAAAGAGGCTTGCCACTCAAAGTTTCCCGCCGCTAAGCCGGAAGAGGCACCGGAACCGGCCAGGCCAATGAAATGCTCGGTGGAGATATTGGAGACAAAGAGCGAAGCGCCGATGGCGAACCAGCCGATGTTGCGGCCGGCGAGGAAATATTCTTCGGAGTTGCGGCCTTTTTTTGCGAAGTAAAAGCCAATGCCGAAAATAACAAGGAAATAGACAGCGATGATGGCGATGTCGACCGGCTCTAAAACGCGGTTGGTTACGGCCACCGAAGATGCAAGGAGCATCCGTGTCTCCAGAGTATTCTCTCCGGCGCGGGCCGGAGCCAGATTTTGCCGCGCGCTTCGCTGCGGGATGGTGCGCCGCAGACGCCCCTTGCGCGAAGCGGGAAGCTGGATTGCTGGACCGCGGAAAAGCGGCCCGGCGAAGTCTATACCAGC
>JBEKVU010000002.1:0-26096 GCA_049513775.1 Candidatus Acidiferrum sp. | reverse complement strand
GTAAGTCTCAAATCCATCCGCGCTGGGGCCAACCGAATCCCCGGCATTGTCTCCGGTGCAATCCGCGATCACCCCCGGATTCCGCGCGTCGTCTTCCTTAATCTTGAAAACGATCTTCATTAAGTCCGAACCGATATCCGCAATCTTGGTGAAGATGCCGCCCGCGATGCGCAGCGCCGCCGCGCCCAAAGATTCGCCAATCGCGAATCCAATGAAGCAAGGCCCGGCATAGTCGCCGGGAATAAACAGCAAAATCAGCAGCATCATCAGCAATTCCACGCTGATCAGCATCATCCCGATACTCATGCCCGCCTCAAGCGGTGTGTGATAAATCGGATAAGGTTTCCCGCGCAGCGAAGCAAACGCGGTCCGCGAATTCGCAAACGTATTCACGCGAATTCCAAACCACGCAACCCCATAGCTGCCGGCAATGCCAATCAAGCTGAAGGCCAGAATAATCGGCAGCGTGACCCCAATCGACTTTCCCGGTACCGGCGAGAGCACGCCGAAATACAATACGATCACGACGGCGATGAACAGCCACAGGAGCAACAAAAACTTCCCCTGCGTCAAAAGATAGGTTTTGCAGGTCTCATAAATCAGCTCGGAAACATCCAGCATCGATTTGTGCACCGGCAAATTCTTCAGCCGGCTGTAGATCACCAACCCGAAAATCAGCCCCAGCACGCACACGCCAATGCCAATCAACAGCAGCTTGTGCCCATCGATGCCGTTTAGGAAAGTTACCGAAGAAAGATCCGGCAACTTCAGCGCAGCCTCGCCGCCGACCTCATCCTTACTTTGCGCCAAAGCTGATGCTCCGCTCAGCAGCGCCAGCCCTGCGGCGCCTCCGAGCCTCGCAAAATTCCCAAGGCGTCCGAGGCCGCCCAAACATGACCCGCCATCTGCAAGCCAAGTGCTCATCAACAATCCTCCGTCAAAATTTCAAAGCTTAGGGTTCAACCAACTGTTTCCCTGGAATTATTTCTTGCACACCAATGCAGCCGGACGCTGCCAGCAACCGGCACACGGGGGAGCAAACTCTCCGTGCGTACCTACCGCTCCCAACACAAATCAGGGATTTGTTACTAAGAGCACGCTGAATCCGTCCGCCTCCTCGACCTTCCAGCGGAACCCCGCGTCCTCAGCGCGCGGGCTTTCAAGCTCGTGTTTTATAACACTTCCCCACATCGGGGTCAAACGCCAGGGAGCGCCGACGGAGTCCCAGTTTCGGAAATGCGCCCACCGGAACTCGCTAGGCCCAACTCCGGGTCGAATCACCGTCCCCACAATCGACTATGTCAGTTGAGAGATACGTCCACGCGCACTCGCGTTCCCTAAAACACGTAAGATTGTAGCCGCCAGCCGTACGGCACGCCGTGTCCATTGCTCGACAGCGGTCCCATGCACCCGTTGGGTAACCAACTTGTTAATAAAAGCCGTTGATAACTCGTGCAGAATGAACACTTGCGAAGGGTTGTGAAAGCAAGGGTGCTTTAAGTCCTTTTGTTTTCATAACCTTTCAAAAAACTGCTGGGGCAGCCACTGGGAATCCGAAAAGCTCCACTCTCTAGACGCGCGCGCTTGTCGACAATCACGCGAGAATACCAAAATGGAACCGGTGCGCTGCGCTTCTCGCCCAGCCGGCTAGGGTCGTTTGGCGGTTACCCACGGTTAAGCCTTACCGCAATCCCGCAATTTCCTCCGCGACCTCCATTTGCCACCGGTGGTAACATGCGTACATCATTTTACGTGCACCGGTTTCCTGCATTCGTTACGCCAGCTTGTCACGTGCACTCGGTATGTGCATCGCTTTCAATGGACGGAGGTCCATGGGCACCCAACCAGTATCTGTGTTTCCCCGCATCTCCAGTACCGCGCCATCTCCCGCAGTCCGCCACGACTGGACCCGCCAGCAAGTAGCCGTCATCTATCGCACGGCCTTGCCGGAGCTGCTTTTTCAGGCGCAAACCGTGCACCGCCAGTTCCACGACCCGGATCGCATTCAAACCTGCCAGCTAATCTCCATCAAAACAGGCGGATGCCCGGAGGATTGCGGCTACTGCCCGCAAAGCGCTCACTATGACGCAGGCGTCGAGCGCCAGGGCCTCATGGATCCGCAACACGTAATCGAGGTAGCGCAAGAAGCCGCGGGACGCGGCGTCACCCGTTTCTGCATGGGTGCCGCTTGGCGCCAAGCGCCAGAGGGCCGGGAATTCGACAATGTTTTAGAGATGGTGCGAGGTGTCTCCGCCCTCGGCATGGAAGTCTGTTGCACGCTTGGCATGCTCACCGCCGCGCAAGCCGCAAAGCTAAAAGCCGCCGGCCTCACCGCCTACAATCACAATCTCGATACTTCGCCCGAATTCTATGGCTCCATCATCACCACGCGTGTTTATGACGACCGCCTGAAAACTCTAGCCGCCGTTCGCGAGGCGGGCATCACCGTCTGTTGTGGCGGAATTCTCGGCATGGGCGAACGCGAATCGGATCGTATCGGCTTGCTGCATCAACTCGCAACGCTGGCGCCGCACCCGGAAAGCGTACCCATCAATATGCTGGTGCGCGTCGAAGGCACGCCGCTCGCCTCCCTGCCGGCCCTGGACCCGCTCGAAATGGTTCGCGCCATCGCTACCGCCCGCGTACTGATGCCAGCCTCCCGCGTCCGTCTCGCCGCTGGACGCAAACAGCTGTCTGCTGAAGCCGTCACGCTCTGTTTTCTCGCCGGCGCCAACTCCATCTTCGTCGGCGAAAAACTTTTGACCACTCCCAACCCGCAACCCGATGCCGACGAGCAACTGCTCCACAGCCTGGGACTGAAACCTTTGGAGTCGCATGCCGTCTGATTTTCAGCGCAGGTTTGCCGAGGAGTTGCGGAGCGATTTGCGGGCCTTGGCGGCGCGCGATCAGCACCGCACGCTCGCGGAGATTTCCGGCGTAAATCTCTGCTCCAACGATTATCTTGGCTTGGCGCAAAACGCTGTGCTGCGCGAGGCGGTCGCCGACGCTGTCGCGCACTGCTCGCGCGTCGCTGGCACCGGTTCGCGGCTGCTTTCCGGCCACGCGGATGTTTGGGACGACCTCGAAAATGAATTTTCTGAGTTCGCGGGCACGGAATCCGCGCTCTATTTCGGCAGCGGCTACGCTGCGAACATCGGCCTGCTGACCTCGCTGGCCGGGCGTGACGACGTTATTTTCTCCGATGCCCTGAACCACGCCAGTCTCATCGATGGCATTCGCCTGTCGGGCGCTCAAAAAGAGATCTACGCTCATGTTGATCTGAATCTGCTGGAGTCCGCGTTGCGCCGGTACGAGGGCCATGGCGGCCGCAAATTCATCGTCACGGAAACCGTCTTCAGCATGGACGGCGACGTCGCCCCGCTGGCGCAAATTCTCGCGCTGGCCGATCGCTATGGCGCTGCCGTAATCCTTGACGAAGCGCACGCCACGGGAGTGCACGGCCCGGGTGGCCGCGGCATCTCCGCGGATTATCGCGAGGGCGCAGACCATATCGTTGCCGTCGTACACACCTGCGGCAAAGCCTTGGCCAGCGCGGGTGCGTTCGTTTGCGGTGGCGAACCGCTGAAGAGCCATCTGATCAACCACGCTCGCTCGTTTTTGTTCACCACCGCGCTTCCGCCGTACATGGCTAGGCAGGTCAGCGCCGCGCTTGCGTTAGCTCGCGCGATGGACCCGGAACGCGCTGCGCTGCAGCGAAATTCCCGCCAGTTGAATGCCACGTTACGCGCGCAGGGTTGGGACGCCTCGGCGTCTTCTTCTCAGATTATTCCGGTGATTATAGGTGAAAATGAAGACGCGCTCGCTGCCGCTGAGTTTCTTCGGCGAAATAACTTCGCTGTCCGCGCCATTCGCCCGCCGACGGTTCCTGCGGGTACCGCCCGCCTGCGATTTTCGCTAACCGCCGCAATCGCGACAGGCGAACTGTTTCGCCTGGCAGAATCTCTGCAACGCTGGCGCACCGACTTTGGAGGGGCGCAGCATGCTGCCTCCCATCTTGGCAACCCACGATCCGCGGAGCGGGTATTGCATTCATGAGGCATCACTTCTTTGTCACCGGTACCGACACCGGCGTGGGCAAAACCACGCTCTCCGCACTTTTGTGCGCCGCGCTCGACGCGGTCTATTGGAAGCCCATCCAAACTGGCACGCTCGAAGGCTCTGACCGCTCCACCGTCATGCGCCTCGCCGGCATCGGCAACGATCGCACCCTTGACGAGGTCTACCAATTCGTGCCGCCCGTCTCGCCGGATCTCGCCGCGCGCTGGGCTGGCGTCGAAATCGATCTGGCACGCATCAACATGCCCACCAGCTTGATGAACGATTGGCTGGTGATCGAAGGCGTAGGCGGGGTGCTCGTGCCGATCAATCAAAAACAGTTTGTTCTCGATCTAATGGCGAAATTCAAGCTGCCCGTAATTCTCGCGGCCCGCAGCAGCCTCGGCACCATCAATCACACTTTGCTGACGCTCGCCGCGCTGCACGCCGCGGAGCTGCCCGTTCACGGTGTCGTTTTGATCGGCGAGCAGAATCGCGAAAATCGCGAAACCATCGAACGCTTTGGCCACGTCCGCGTCATCGGTGAAATCCCCCGCCTACCGAATTTGCATCGCACCGCGCTGATGCAGGTGTTTCTGAATCATTTCGACCGCGCGGCGTTTTCACAATAGCCCGGCAAACAGAATGGCTTCTCCACTCCGCATCTGGCACCCCTTCACGAATTTCGCGCTGGATCCGCCTCCGTTGCACGTCGCGCGCGCCGAGGGCGTCTGGCTCTACACTCGGGACGGCCGTAAGATTCTCGACGCCATTTCCTCCTGGTGGGTGAATCTTCACGGCCACGCCAATCCGCGCATCGCCGCCGCCATTGCTGCTCAAGCCCAGAAACTCGAGCACGTGATTCTCGCCGGGTTCACGCATGATGCTGCCGAAGAATTGTCCTCGCGCCTTAGCAAATGGGTTGCGCCGACCCTGACGCACATGTTTTTCTCGGACGACGGCTCGACCGCGGTAGAAGTCGCCATGAAGTTAGCCGTCCAGCATTTCAGCAATCAGCAGCGCCCGCACAAGAAAGAAATCGTCGCCCTCACCCACGGCTATCACGGCGACACCGCCGGCGCCATGGCCGCCAGCGACGATTCGCCGTTCACCGAGCCATTTCGCGCCATGCGCTTCGCGGTGCATCGCGTAAATTCCGCTTACTGCTATCGTTGCCCGGTCGGACTAAAGCGCGAATCTTGCAGCATTGAGTGTGTGCAACAATTGGAAACGCTCCTAGCTGCGCGTGGCGAGCACATCGCCGCCGTAGTCGTCGAGCCGCTCTTGCAGGCGGCGGGCGGCATGATTGTCCACCCAGTCGAGTTCCTGCAGACGGTGCGCAAGCTTTGCACCGATCATGACGTTCTGCTGATCGCCGATGAAGTCCTCACCGGTTTCGGCCGCACTGGAAAAATGTTCGCGTGCGATCTAGCCGGAATCGCTCCAGACTTGGCCTGCCTGTCAAAAGGCATCACCGGGGGTTTTCTGGCCATGGGCGTCACACTGTGCACCGCAGAAGTCGCATCCGCGTTCCACAGCGAGGATCGCACGCGCACGTTCTATCACGGCCATTCCTACACCGGGAACGCGTTGGCCTGCGCCGCCGCCAACGCCAATCTGCAAATCTTCGATGACGAGCCGGTCTTCGATCGTATTGCCACCATTGCACGCATCGCCGGCGAGCGCCTCTCCCACTTCCGCGCCATGCATCAGGTCGGCGACACGCGCCAAATCGGCACCATCGGCGCCATCGAATTGCTTGCCGAAGATGCTGGCTATCTTTCCGCGATGCGCCCCAAACTCTACAATTTTTTTCTCGAACGCGGCGTCCTTCTCCGCCCGCTGGGCAACGTGGTCTATGTTCTTCCGCCCTACGTAATCAGCCCGGAAGAATTGCACCGCGCCTACGACGTAATCCAAGAAGCCATCGAGACGCTTTTCTGAATTCTCAAGAATTGTTTCGTGATTTAACGCTCATCACGCGTTGTCGTTCCGAGCGCAGCGAGGAATCTGCTTTTTTCGTGAACTCGCGACCGACTCTCGTTCCACTGAAAGTCGCCGGCCTCTGCTAAAATCATCCGTCCATATTCGAGGAAGCGCATTGACGTCCAAACTAAACGTCTGGAAACAAAGAGTATTTGTCTTCGCCGGCTCTCTGGGCGCCCCCGGTCTATTCTTGATTTCTTTCCTGGACTCCTCCGTTCTTAGTTTCCCCATCATCAACGATCTACTGCTCATCAATCTCTGCATCAACCAGCCCGCTCGTATGCCGCTCTACGCCGCAGCGGCAACCGTGGGCTCAGCGCTTGGTTGTGTGCTGCTGTATTTCATCGCTCGCAAAGGCGGCGAAGCCTTCTTTCATAAAAATGCCGGAGTCCACGGCCACGCCGTGCGCCACTGGGTCGAACAAAACGGTTTCGCGGGCATGCTGGTAGCGGCATTGCTCCCGCCGCCCACACCCTTCAAAATTTTCGTATTTGCCGCTGGAGTTTTTGAAGTACCCATCACCAGCTTTGCACTAGCGGTCACCATCGCGCGGATCTTGCGTTATTTCGCCATCGGCTATCTAGCCGTGCGCTTCGGCCACGACGCGCTGCCGTACCTGGCGCAGCACAAACTCCCCGTCGCCCTCGCCGTCATTCTCTTCGTCGCCACCAGCTACGCGCTTTCGCGCCTGATCCTTCGCCGCCAGCAAGTAGAAGCGCCGCAACCCTGAGCGATCAACCTCGGCGGTCGCTGCGTCGTCGTCACAACCTCGTTGTCGTCAGGTGCACCCTATTCCTGCACTGCCTCTCGTGCCCAAGCAAGCTCTTCCGTGATCACGTGGTTGGCCGCATCTAAGGCAACCACCGCTAGAATTTCGCGCCCCGTCTCACCCACTGCTGCATAGCGCAAGTCGCGAATCTCCACCCGGCTTCCCGCAGCCGTGTGCTCCACGGTAGCGTGCGGAAATTGCGCCACTTTCAAAAAATCCTGTGCCGCGCGCGTCTTCTGCGCTGTCTCGAGAGCCGCCGAAGGCTCCGGCTTGAAGAACGTATCCGCGCTTTCCGGGTCAAACGCCTCGAGCGGCCCAACCATCACGGTCAGCTCATGGAGCGCGCGTTCCGTCTCCACCACCGAGTGCCATGAAACGGGAGACAACGCTTCCGGAAACGCCGCCGCGCGTCTTGCGCTCTCGCCATGAAAAGTCCGCGACTCGAGCAATGCCATCACCTCGGCGTGAAAATCAGCGCGCAGTCCCAGGTACATGACGATCATCGCAAATCCCACCAGCGCCCCGATCCGACCACGCGGCTTTTCGTCCCTTGCCCCAATTTCCGTCCCCACCAGATGCAACAGTTCAGGAAACAACAGCGCAACAAGCAAAATTGCCAGCAGCCCTGGATCGGAGTTCACAACGAGGTCCATCGCAAATCGTCGAGTGCTAAACGGCCAGAATAACGCCACGCCTTCCCAGCCAAACACCTCCATCAAGAGGTGTAACCCGCAAGCCGCCAACGCCATCGCAAACGCGTTCGTAGGGGCAAACCTTCGACGCAGATCATCGTCCGCCAAAAAGCGATACGCCGCTGCAAACAGGGCCGCGATCACCACCGACGTCAACAGCCCATGCGTGTACGTTTGGTGCCCACGCAAGTACGCTGACGCGCCCCACCACGCGCTGGCCAAATCCACATCCGCGATCACGCCCGCGGCCACCGCCATGATCCATATTCGCCTGGGCGCACGAGGCCACGCGGCCCGCGCCAGCGCGAGCGAAGCCAATCCGTGAGTAACGATGTTCATGCTGGTTTCGGAAACTTCAGGCTACTTTTTCGATGGGTCTTGCCGCGCTGTTCAGCGGCACCAGCAACTTCAGCGCCCGCGGCACAATCTTGAATTCGATGGGAAGGCGTGCGAGAGGCTCGCCGTCAATCTGCGCGTACACCGGCTTCTCATCCATCGGCTCGCACACAATCGAATCCGCCTTGTAAAAGTGGACGCCGTCCATGCCGCGCAGCTTTCCCATCCATAGCGGCGGCAAGTAGCTCAAATACTTGAATCCGCTCTGCGTGGTCAAGGCCATTACCTCGAACCGGTCTTCGTACAAATCCGCTTCCGTGGTGATTTTGAAGGGACCGCCGTAATTTTTGGTGCGGCCGACGACGGCGAGGGTGGCTTCGATGGTCTGGCCATCGGCGACTACGCGGAAGCGATTGTATTTGTAGCGCATCACTTCGACCGCACCTTGCCACCAATATGCCAAAATCCCTACTTTGGCCTTCAGGTCCAAGTCTACGGAATAAACAATCATCCCGTCTGGCCCGGCGCCCGCCACGCTCAAAAAATATTTTTTCCGGCCGGGTTGCTCGAGCGGCGTCGCTAGTCCCAAGGCGATCTCTTTCACTTCGCCGCGCAACAATTTCTGCGTCGCTCGCGGAATGTCCCAGGGAATGCCTAGCTCTTTTGCCAAAATGTTCGCGGTGCCGCCCGGCAATAATCCGAGTGGCACGCGATGACCATTTTGATGTCCAGCCAACCCGTTAACCACTTCATTGAGGGTTCCGTCGCCGCCGCAGGCAATCACGAGTTGCCGGCCTTCCGCCGTCGCGCGGCTGGCAATTTCGGTCGCATCTCCCGGGCCGCGTGTCTCCGCCAACTCTGCGTCAATTCCGCCCGCTGCCAAAACACGCCGCGCGTCGTCCAGCTGCCGCCGTCGCCCGCTGCCGCCATTCCCCGCGTTGGGGTTGTGAATCAAAAGCGCGTTTCGCAAATCCGCTGTCATCGTTGGTCAGTACTCCTGCCCGATACTCAATCCTCCATTCTATATAATAAGAGACGAATTCCGGCTATCGTTCTGTGACGGATTTCTTAAGGACTTCTCAAGGACCGACGCCATGGTCAAGCCCGCTCCCACCGCCGTCAAGAAGCAGATCGCCGACCTGCGCGAAAAGCTTCGCCACCACGAATACAAGTATTACGTCCAGGATGACCCGGAGATCTCCGATGCGGCCTACGACCGCCTGATGTCTCGCCTGAAGGAGATGGAGACGACCCATCCGGAACTCGTCACGCCGGATTCGCCAACCCTTCGTGTGGGCGGCACGCCCCGTGCCGGCTTTGAGACCATCCAGCATTCCCGGCCCATGCTCAGCCTGGACAATTCCTACTCCTACGACGATCTCCGCGAATTCGATCGCCGTGTCCGCGAAGTTAGCGGCCAGGAAAAGATCGAGTATGTCGCCGAACACAAATTCGACGGTCTGAGCATCTCGCTACAATACGAGGATGGCGCCCTGTCCCGCGCCGTAACTCGCGGTGACGGGCGCACCGGTGAAGACGTTACGCTGAACGTAAAGACCATACGCTCCGTTCCGCTGCGTCTCGATCCTGCGGCCCTTAAGAAAGCCCGCCTCCCGGAAACCTTTGAAGTGCGCGGAGAGATTATGATGCCGCGCAAAAGTTTTGAAGAGTTGAATCGCCAGCAGGAACTCTCTGGCGGAAAGATCTTCGCCAACCCGCGCAACGCCGCGGCCGGCGCTGTGCGCATGCTCGATCCCTCGATCACCGCGTCCCGGCGTCTCGAATTTTTCGCTTATTACCTCACCGTGGACGGCAAAGCTCCGTTCCCGAAACATTCGCAATCGCTTGAAGCATTGAAG
Source organism: Candidatus Acidiferrum sp. (assembly GCA_049513775.1). Classification (GTDB taxonomy): domain Bacteria; phylum Acidobacteriota; class Terriglobia; order Acidiferrales; family UBA7541; genus Acidiferrum. The sequence goes on along the minus strand of JBEKVU010000002.1, from coordinate 16,398 downwards.
CTGGCTCGCTTCCGTTCCTCAAACGATTGGAAATTGTGCCAGGGCATCGACGCGGTAATTGCCTATTGCGAATCGTGGGATGAGCCTCGTACGAAACTGGCCTACGAAATCGACGGCGTGGTCGTCAAAGTGAATTCCATCGCCATCCAGAATGAATTGGGATTCACCGCCAAAGCCCCGCGCTGGGCCATTGCCTACAAGTATCCCGCGCGCCAGGAAACGACCATGGTGAATGACATTCAGGTACAGGTGGGCCGCACTGGTTCGCTGACTCCCGTGGCGTATCTTGAGCCGGTCCAGGTCGGCGGCGTAACGGTGAAACGCTCGACGCTGCACAATATGGACGAAATCAGTCGCTTGGGCCTGCAAATTGGCGACACCGTCTTGATCGAACGCGCCGGCGAAGTGATTCCGCACGTCCTTAAAGTCGTGAAAGAAGGGAAGGACCGCCGCCGTTTTGTAATGCCCACGAAATGCCCGGAGTGCGGGAGCACCATCCACAAAGCCGACGACGAAGTGGCCTACCGTTGCGTCAACGCCGCTTGCCCCGCGAAGCGTAAGGAGTCGTTGCTGCATTTCGCCGCCCGCCACGCCATGGACGTGGACGGACTGGGCGACAAGATCGTCGATCAATTGGTCGATAAAGGTTTGGTGAAGGACGTCGCCGATCTCTACACGCTCAAACTGGAAGATGTTTCCGGGTTAGAGCGCATGGCCGAAAAATCCGCGCAAAATTTGCTCGACGGTATCGCCGCCAGCAAAAAACAGCCGCTGGCCCGCTTGATCTATGCCCTCGGAATCCGCTTCGTAGGCGAGCGCACGGCGCAACTCCTGGCCGAGCACTTCTCGTCCGTGGACGATTTTGCCGCCGCCACCGAAGAGCAACTAACCGAAGTGGCCGAAGTGGGCCCCAAGGTCGCCGGCGCCATCGCCGAATTTTTCTCCGAACCAGCCAATCGCCAGTTAATCAAGAAGCTAGACAAGGTCGGCATCCGCCCTACCACCGCCAAGCGCACCGTAAAGAGCGACAAATTCGCGGGCAAAACTTTCGTCTTCACCGGCACTCTGGCGAATCGCACGCGCGAAGCCGCCAGCGAACTCGTCCAGCAGCACGGCGGCAAAATCTCTGGCTCGGTGAGCAAAAAAACCGACTATGTGGTGGCTGGAGCTGACGCCGGATCGAAACTCGAAAAGGCCCGCGAACTTAAGGTGCCGGTGCTATCCGAATCCGACTTCGAGAAATTGCTGCAATGAGGATTGCGGGCGAACCGGTTAGTTGGTGTTTGGAGCTCTTTCTACGAACCCAGCCGCTAAGACTCCGCACCACCCGTCGTAGAAGACGATCAAAGGTGCGCGGCCGAAATACAACTAGCAGGTAGGCGGCTGCATACAGAGCCGCTAGCGTCCACGGCAGCCATCCCGGCACAAAACCTACGGGGGCGAGAAGTGTGACCTCACGCCTACTGGATCGCCGCTCAAAGCCAAGGCCATGATCTGCTACGTGCTGGTTTTGTGGGATTACGCGTCTCGCAATATGTCGTGGAAGCCAGATTTCATCCCCAAAATGTGCGTCTTCGGGGTTCTCTTTTCTCATCCGGTCGTGTGTATGGCGCAGCAGGGCCCCAATTTTCGCCTCATACTGCGCGAAATCACCGCATCTCCGCCTTCAGTTTTGTTACAGTTCATTTGGTTGGTCCGAATTCATCATGGCAATCTGACAATTCTGCACATCGCATCCGCATCGCGATGTCTTATAATCAATTTAGCGGGTGAGCCGGGTGATCGCTGGCTCTTCCGTAGGTGCCGGACTTTAGTCTGGCCTTGCGAAAGAGCGGGAGGAAAGTCCGGACACCACCTGAGTAGCGGCGGTGCTGCGAGGCCGTCGTGATCAGGAATGGGCAACGCGCCTGGTAACGCCAGGGGAGCAGTAGCATAGACTTCAGTCTGTGCGCGGTTGCGACGGCAAGTACAGAGTCGCGCCCTCGCACAAACGCACCAACAAAAGACAGCACAGACTGAAGTCTATGCTACGCAGCTCACGGATAGTGCCACAGAAACTTAAACCGCCGGAATGGGCCGCACGGTGGCAGCTTGCAGGTAAACCTGCGAGACGTCTTCGCTTCGCGCGCGCATTCCGGTAAGGGTGAAAAGGTGGGGTAAGAGCCCACCGCTCCGCTAGCAATAGCGGGGGCACGGAAAACCCCGCGTGGTGCAAGGCCAAATAGGAGGGGAGAGCTAGCCCGGCTCGTTTGGACCCTCGGGTAGGCTGCTGGAGTCGCGCCGCGAGGCGCGACCTAGAGGAATGATCGCCGCGGCGCCCGCGTGGCTGCTTTACGGCAGCAATGCAGCGCGCCGCACAGAATCCGGCTTATATGGCTCATCCGCTTCATTTTCAATAAGCCAGACGCCTTTCTAAGATCTACCTCGACCGAGTGGGCGCAGGCCGCCGATCACGAATAAGGTCTTATGAACCCCAAATCACTTAGGTGATCTACTCCGAGAGCTCCGCGCTACGTTAAAAACTGTGGCTTGTGCATTGAATCTACACATCATTATGTGTAGAATTCCACACATAGGAGAACGCAAATGCCTACAAATCTTGCTATCGACGACCGTCTGCTGGAGGAGGCGCAGAGAGTCGGCCGACACCGGACCAAGCGAGAAACGGTGACGGTTGCTCTGCAAGAGTACATCGAACATCGCAAGCAACAAGAAATCCTGTCTCTGTTCGGGAGCGTTGACTACGAACGCAGCTATGACTACAAGCGCGAGCGCAAGGCGAAGCGATTATGAATGTCTTGATAGACACATCTGTTTTTTCTCTGGCGCTTCGCCGAAAGAACCAAAGCTTAAGTGCGAATGAAAAGCTCCTAGTCGCCGAGTTATCCGAGCTCATCCGAGAAGGACGGGCCCAAACGATCGGACTAATTCGACAAGAGCTCCTCTCGGGCATAAAGACAACGGAACAGTACGAGAAGCTGAGATTGCATCTTCGTTCTTTTCCGGATGAAGTCGTCGACACGCCTGATTATGAAGAGGCGGCCAAGGCTGGTAATCGCTGCAGGGCGAAAGGAGTTGCGGTATCGATTGTAGACATCCTTCTATGTGCCATCGCGATCAAGAGGCAGTGGGCGATCTTCACAACTGACCCTGATTTTTCGAGCTACGCAAAAGTCCTGCCCCTCCAGATTCATACTCCGCGACGACGATAATGCGTTCAGTTGATTCGCATCGGAGTCTTGCGCTCCACCGGAACAGCACCGAGCACCGCCTCACGCACGCCGATCAATCCCCAGCTTCTTGGCGATCCCTCGAATCGTTCCCCGGCATGTTCGTACTCGCGTCGGATCTGCTCGTATCGCTCCACCTTGGCCCTCATGTCCACCCGGTCCTCCCTTGGGGCGACTGAGCCCGAAGCAGGGTCCACGGTATATGGTTTTCAGTAGGGTGGGGCCAAATCAAACGATCGAATGGGGCCAAATCAAAGTATCGAAATCAAATGCGCATAACTGTGATACAAACCCTGTTTTGGCTGCCAAAACTGAGATCTTTCGCTCGCATCGATCGTCTGGGCGGTATTCGCGCATCGCCTCTCAGTGCCGAGCAACTTACGCTTCGCCAAAAGAGCAACCACTAGGCGGACTTGGACAGACCGTGTCACAACAGCCTCACATGCACCCTTTCCACCAATCTTAAACTATTGAATTCACGGAGGTTCGGTTTGTCGTCACTTGGACACTGCTGGGTCGGGGAGCACTCAACTGCGGGTCAGAGCTTATTCAGTGGAAACAGATGCGAGATGCGAGCCTCTCTGTGTGTGGTCTATCCGAGGCGAGAGTCAGTGTTGCGGACGCGTGTGTGAGGACAGCTACGGAAGCCAAACCGGTCGCGAGTGACCCTAGTAATTCATTTAAGAGTTTGGAAGGAGGCAGATATGGCTCCGGCGCTTAGAGGAGAGCGTGTTGAAATCCGAATGACACGCACGCAGAAGCGAGATAGGCGGGACAAGCAGCTGGAAAGAATCTGGCCGCTGTTTTCGTGTTGACTCCTGACGGAAGGAAGGTTGCCGGGTACTACACGCTTTCGTACTTTGCAGTCAAACTTGACGAAATTCCAGAAGAGATCGCCAGGAAGCTGACACGGATGCAGGAGGTTCCCGCAACACTATTGGGGCGATTGGCAAGGAGCGTCGAGTTTCGAGGACATGGAATAGGAGGAATTCTGCTTGTTGATGCTCTAAGCAAGGCGTTTCAAAACAGTGCGCATGTTGCGTCCTGGGCAGTTATCGTTGATGCGAAAGACGAGGAAGCCGCAGAGTTCTACAGACGCTACGGCTTCATTTCGTTTCCGAGTAGACCGAACCGTCTTTTCTTGCCGATGACCGCGATAGAAAATATGTTCCGGTAAGAAAAGACAATCCGCCTGCTGGCATGAGCCGGGCGAGACGTGTATGCGAATAGCGCCAGCAGAGTCATGTGGCTGTGGCCAAGATGTGCCCAAACTCTCCTCGAGCCCCTCGCCAGTTTTCCGCTGTGTGACGCAGTTTGCATTCTTGATGGCTCTGGGTTGTGCCGGCTCGATGCGCGATGATCTATGTGGGTGAAGACTGCCGGATAGGTTGCGGTTGGATGTTTAGAGTTCCCTTATCGGAGGAAGCATGCGGGTTCTAGGGTTGCGACTGATCGCGGTGATGTTGCTGGCGACTTGCTTCGCCTACGGACAGAAGGATAGCCGTAAGGACGATGTTACCAGGGCGACGCTGGAGAATGGATTGCGGGTGGTGATCATTCGAGATGCGCTAGCACCGGTCGTTACGATCGAACAAAACTATCTGGTTGGTGGAGATGACACGCCAAGTGGTTTCCCGGGGATGGCGCACGCGCAGGAGCATATGGCGTTCCGCGGATGTTCCGGACTGACGGCGGACCAGATTGCCGCCATTTACGCCCAACTTGGTGGGCAAGGAAACGCGGACACGCAGCAGAACATCACGCAGTACTTCACAACGGTGCCCGCCGCGGATCTGGAAATCGCCATGCGCGTCGACGCGGCGTGCATGCAGGACATGCAAGACTCGCAGGAAGAGTGGGCACAGGAAAAAGGCGCCATCGAGCAGGAGGTTGCGCGCGACCTATCGAATCCTACGTACGAATTTTTGACGCGGCTCAACGCGGATCTGTTTTCCGGGACGGTGTACAGTCACGACGCGCTTGGCACGAGGGATTCTTTTGAAGCCACCACTGGAGCCATGCTTCGGAAGTTTTACGAAGACTGGTACGCGCCAAATAATGCCATCTTGGTGATCGCTGGCGACGTGCGACCCGATGCCGTGCTGGCGATGGTGAAGGAATCGTACGGCAAGATTCAAAGAAGGCCGGTGCCAACGCAACCGCAAGTCGTTCTCCAGCCAGTAAAAACGGAATCGTTCACGCTCGACAGCAATCTGCCTTACGTGCTGGTGTTTACCGCCTATCGCATGCCCGGTACGGACAGCCCAGACTTCGCTGCCGTACGCATTTTGAGCGACGTCCTCGCCAGCCAGCGGGGAAATCTCTATGCGCTGGTGCCTCAGGGCAAGGCTTTGGCGGCAGAGTTTGGACTCGCGGAAACTTTTCCAAAAGCCAGCGTGGGCTATAGCGTAATTGCGTTGCCGGCAGATGCGGATCCCGCTCCCGCGACCCAAGAGATGCACAAGATCTTGGCGGAGTATGCGGCGCACGGAGTTCCAGCGGAGCTGGTAGACGCCGCGAAGCGGGGAGAAGTTGCCAACGCGGAGTTTGAGCGGAATTCGATTCCCGGATTGGCCGCGGCTTGGTCGCAAGCCCTGGCCGGTGAAGGGCGCAATTCGCCGGAAGAGATTGTCGAGGCAATGAAACGAGTGACGGTAGACGATGTAAATCGCTTGGCGAAAACCTACGTTGTAGATTCAAACGCCATCACCGCGCTGCTCAAGCCGGTTCCTTCGGGCGAGGCCGTATCGGAAAAAGGGTTTGGCGGCAGCGAACAGCTGACGTCCTCCCCCAAGAAACCTGTGGCCTTGCCGGCCTGGGCGGAAACGCGGCTGACGGAGTTGACGGTTCCGGCTCTCGATACCTCGTGGAGCGACATAACTTTGGCCAATGGCATTCGACTCCTCATCAAGACTGACAAGACCAGTCCGACGGTGACGGTGTTGGGCAGCGTTCAGCACAACGAGGATCTGCAAGCTTCGCCCGGGAAAGAGGGCGTGGACGACGTGCTCGGGCAGTTGTTTTCGTACGGCACGCAAACGTTGGACCGCCTGGCGTTTCAGAAAGCTCTGGATGACATCGCCGCGAATGAAGCGCCAGGATTTGATTTTTCTTTGCGAGTTGTCAGGGAGGATTTCTCGCGAGGCGTTCAGTTGCTTGCGGACAACGAGTTGCATCCAGCGCTTCCCGCGGAGGCGTTCAACATCATCAAGCAACAGAGCGCGCAATTTGAAGCGGGAAACCTGAAAAGTCCCGACTATCGCACGGCTCGCGCCGTGAGCGTGGGCCTGTTGCCCAAGGGGGATCCCGCGTTGCGCCAAGCGACTCCTGAAACTATATCCTCGCTGTCGTTGGATGACGTCAAGCAATACTACGCAAGAACTCTCCGACCAGACCTTACGACGATCGTGGTGATCGGGGATGTAGCTCCTGACGAAGCGAAGAGCGTGATTGAGAAATGGTTCGCTGGTGACTGGAAGGGCGCAGGCGCAAAGCCAGACGTGACGCTGCCGGCCGTTCCCGTCAATGCTGCTTCCGCGGTGACGGTGCCGGACCCAAGCCAACTCCAGGATTCGGTCAATCTGTCAGAGATTGCGGGCATAACGCGATTCGATGCGGACTACTATCCATTGCAACTTGGCAATCACGTGCTGGGTGGAGGTTTTTACGCGACGCGTTTGTATCACGATCTGCGGCAGGTCAACGGCTACGTCTACAACGTGGACGTACGGATGAACGCGACGAAGACGCGAACCGTGTACGCCATTACGTACGCCTGCGATCCGTCCAATGTATCCAAGGCGCGGCAACTGATTGAACGCGATCTGCTTGCCATGCAAAGAGAAAACGTCACGCCGGGGGAGTTACAGCAGGCGAAAGCGCTGGTGTTGCGCCAATTGCCTTTGGCGGAGTCCAGCGAAGATGCCGTGGCGGGCGGTTTGCTTGCCCGCGCGCAACTTGGCCTGCCCCTGGATGAAGCCGTACGGGCCGCCAAGCGATACTTTTCGCTAACCGCTGACGATGTTCGCCATGCGTTTGCGAAGTGGATTCGTCCGGACGGGTTCGTTCAAGTGGTTCGCGGTCCGGCGGCGCAATAGCGCACCTCAGGAAGGACCTTCGCGTCCGACCCTTCAGGTGGTCGCCTTTTGGAAAGCATTGGCGGGCGGTCCTGCAGGAACCGCCCGCCAATGCAATACCAAACCGCGATAACCAGTTTTGGCCGAGCCTAGCGAGTTGCGATCGCGACAAATAATCCAGCGCCGTCACGAACGATGCGCAGCAAGATGGCCTTGCTTCCTGCGTTTCGCATCACCTGGGCGAAATCGTCAACGGTGCTTACCGACTGATGGTTCACCTCCGTTATGACGTCGCCTTCGCGAAGTCCGGCATCGCCGGCTGCGCTGTTCGGGTCCACCTGCGAGATGACCACGCCATGCGTCTCGTTCCCGAGGTGCAGTTGCTGGCGTGCTGCCGGGCTAAGCGGTTCCACCTGCAGACCCTGTAAGCTGTCGTTTTCGGTCGTGCCGTTGGCGGTCTTTTCGTGATCCGCAGGTAGTTCACGCAGTTTAACGTTCAGCTCCAGGGTGCTCGTGCCGCGACGCACCGTCAGCGGAATCGTCGTACCCGGGTCTGTTTCGGAAACCTGCAGCCGCAGCGCAGCAGAATCCGCCACCGGTTGCCCGTTCATTTTTGTAACCACGTCGCCCGCTTTCAGGCCAGCTTCGGCTGCGGGTCCTTTGGCGGTAACGTCGGCGATGAGGACGCCTTGCGCGTCATTCAGGTTGAGCGCCTTCGCCATGGTTGGCGATACGTCTTGGATGGTTGCGCCGAGGAAGCCACGCACCACATGGCCGTGGTCCACGATTTGATCCATCACACGCTTTGCGAGGTTGACAGGGATCGCAAAACCTACGCCTTGATTCCCGCCACTGTGTGAAAGGATGGCTGTATTAATTCCAATCAGCTCGCCTCGCCCGTCGATCAGCGCGCCGCCGGAGTTTCCGGGATTGATGGCCGCATCCGTCTGGATGAAATCTTCATAGTCTTCGATGCCAAGGTTCGCCCGGCCGGTGGCGCTGACGATTCCCATCGTCACCGTCTGGCCTAATCCGAACGGATCGCCAATGGCAAAAGCCAGGTCGCCCACCTGAACCTTGGAAGAATCTCCCAGAGCGATGGCGGGGAGATGGTCCGCGTCAATTTTCAAAACTGCTATGTCCGTCTTGGGATCACGCCCGACGACTTTGGCGGTAAATTCCCGCTTGTCACGCAGGGAGACCTTGATGTCCGTCGCGCCCTCGACCACGTGATTGTTCGTCAGGATGTACCCATTGGTCGCCACAACCACGCCGGAGCCCAGGCTTTGCTCTTTTTCCTGCTGTTCCTGCGGCTGTTGTCTTTGCGCGTGCGGCCCCTGGTCGCCAAAAAATTGGCGGAAGAAGGGATCGTCAAACATCGGATTCGACGCTTCCTCGGAATGATGCACCAAGCGCGACGACGCTATGTTCACTACTTCGGGGAGCGCCTCCTTGATCAGCGGCGAGTACGTCATCGCCGGCGGCGCTGCCATGGCCATGTTCTTCGGTTCGGGAGCGAAAATGGGCGCCGCAAGTTTCGCGCTCGCGTGCGAAGTTTCGGCGATGACCACTCCTCCCACCAACATCGCGCCGCTAAGTACCGCGACAGATGTCCAGATACGGATCTTGCTGGTTGTATTCATCACTGCTGGTTCTCCTTGTCAATCGCGGAAATCGTCATCGCGAGAATCGCGAAATTCTTCCGTTTCCGGAGGGTCTCGTCACACGCTTCCCGTGAACGACCGCTGTTCCGTCGGGCGCGCGGGAGTGCGCAGGGCAAGACTACGCGACGTGACTAAACTGAACATGAAACGAATCTAATTTCTGCTTAATGAAGGAAGTCTGCGGAAGTCCCGCAATATCCGAGGGTTACAGGCACGTCCGCAATTTTATGCCTTGGCAGCGCTGCCATTGAGCGGCAGCCACACCGTAAAGCGCGTGCCCTGCCCCGGTGCGCTTTCCGCTGTGATATGCCCGTGGTGTTTCTCTACAATCCAGCGCACCAGCGCCAAACCGAGCCCAGCACCCGGTATGCGCTTGGAACGCGATGGCTCGGATCTATAAAATCGTTCGAAAACGTGGGGCAGCGCGTGTTCTGGGATACCGATCCCTTCGTCCGCTATCTGCAACTTCGCAGAGCCGTTTTCCGCCGCAACGCTCAGCCGAACATGTCCGCCGTTCGGTGTAAATTTAATTGCGTTGTCCAGCAAGTTGAGGATCACGCGTTCCAGCCACGCCGCATCCCCGCGTGCGTGAACGTTCGGTTCCGCGGCTGTCTCCAGCTTGAGGTTCTTTGCCGCGGCCACCGGCTCGAGTTGTTCGCAGAGGCTGACCGCCAACTGCGATAGGTCGACATTCTGCTCCGACCACCGGATTTCGCCCGCTTCGGCGCTCGCCAGCATCAATAGATCGTTGATCATGCGTGTCAGGCTATCGAACTCTTCTAGCTGGCTGGCCAGCAGCCGGCGATAGTCTTCCACGGAATGGCCTTTGAGCAGTGCCACTTCGGCTTCGCCGCGCAATATCGTCAGCGGCGTCCGCAGTTCGTGCGAGATACTGGCTGTGAATTGGCGCATCTCGCCGACCGAGTTCTCCAGGCGCACCAATGTTTCGTTGAAGGATCGCGCCAGCTCGTCTACTTCATCTCCTGCGCCACGCAGCGGCAGTCGCTGTTGTAGCTTGTCCACGTCGATTCGACGGGCCGCGGCTGCTAGTTCTTTCATTGGACGCAACGCTCTGCGGGCCATTTGCCACCCCAGCAGCGCCGAAAGCAGAACACCAAACGGGGCCAGAATTAGCAGCGAATGCAAAAACCCCCGCCGCGCATCGTCGGCGGGCGTCAGAGGAATGCCGACGCGAATCAAGAAAGAATTGTCATTGTCACCGGGCAAAACGGAGTTGTGAAAGCGGAAGTGTTCCTGGTTCATTTGTACATCAGTGAATTCTTGCGCGCCGGCCAGCGCGCGCACCTGCTCAGGGGTGAGGGTGAGTCTGAGCAATGAAATGTCCTGCGACTGTACCACCAGGCTCCCGTCGGACAGCCGAAACACCTGATAGTAACGCGCCGCCGAATGCACGAGGTAAGCCTCGGTCGGGTTGTTCGGATTGAATACCAGCTGCAATGTGCCGCCCACCACGCGCTGATAGTTGTTCAGGAATGTCACGCGCTGTCGCAGTTCCTGCGTCAGGTTGTGATCTACGGTCAGGCTTAGCGAGCGATAGAAGAGCACGCCAAAAACTGTCAACATGCCGCTCAGCATCAAGGAATAAAAGAGCGTCAGGCGTGCCCCCAGCCCCAGCTTTTTCATGATGGTTCGTCGGTCAGCATGTAACCGACGCCCCGAATGGTGTGGATCAATTGCGTCGGGAATTCGCGGTCGATCTTGTTGCGCAGCGTATTGATGTGCACATCCACGACGTTACTGACCGAATCGAAATGAATGTCCCACACATGTTCGATGATCATAGTGCGCGTAACCGTGCGCCGCGCATTCCGCAGCAGAAACTCCAGCAAGGAGAATTCCTTCAGCTTCAGGTCAATCTTGCGTCCCGCCCGCGTCACCGTACGCGTTGCAGTGTTCATCTCGAGATCCCCGAGCCGCAGTACTGTGCTCTCCTGCGCTCCGCGGCGCAACAATGCCCGCACTCGCGCGGAAAGCTCGGCGAACGCGAAGGGCTTCACCAGGTAGTCGTTAGCGCCGGCATCGAGACCGGCCACCTTGTCTTCCACCGCTCCTTTGGCGCTCAATATCAACACCGGCAAACGCAGATTGCGCCCGCGAAGCCGCTTTAGAAGATCCAGACCGGGCAACTTCGGCAGCATCAGGTCGACAATTGCCGCGTCGTATTCAAAATTCTCGGCTTGGTACGCCCCTTCCTCGCCGTCGCGCACCACGTCCACGGCATACCCCTCTTGTTCCAGTCCTTTTTGAATAAAAGCCGCGACCTTTTGTTCGTCTTCGATGATCAGGATGCGCATCGCATTAGCAATGGTCTGGTTCCTTGCCTTCAGACCTTATGCTCTCAGAATACACCTTCCAGAAAACACGCGAGCCGCCGGGCGGCGCCTAGCTCGAAAGGCGCCAGCCGATGACCTCAGGTGCGGCTCCTGAATTTAAGACCGCCGTCGGGCCCGGCAGCGCAGTCAACTCTGAGCTTGATGGTGTGCAACGCATGCTGGTCTGACAAAATGCGGCGACGGGGAAAATGGTGAAGAACTAGTCGGGAGGATTTTTGGACTGCCTCAGGATCCATTCGTTGATGCAACGGTTGTGGATCAAGACAATCTTCCCCTGTGCGTCTGGCACGGAAACTCCGTTATCTGGTGTGACTGGATCGTCCGCTCTCTTGCATTCGACACAAATTGATTCACTCACCCATCCCTCTCCTAACATACGCGTTGGAAGGAATTGTGGGGATATTCCGCGGATTGTCAAGTCGCGTGGCCTGTGTGTGATATCGAACACTTAGGGCTGATATCGGGCACTCTCGAATGATCCGGCGGAGCACTCCAAGAATCAGGCCGTCGAACCGCGCCAGACAATCCCTACCGTGCATCGAACAGGTGCAACACTCAGCCGCGAAGTCTTAGGAATATTCGAAAATGAACACAGATGCGCAATGTAAGGGTGGGCAGTTAAGTTTGCAAGGAATTCCCGAAGGCAGTTCGGAATTTCCGTGTCCTGTGTGCAAGGCGGTGTGCGAAGTGATCTGGTCGCGGCCGACGCCTGATGGCCGGAAGCCACTTCCAAGGCTAGAAGCGCACAAATTGGGCGGGGATGAACGAGGGCGTTCGCAATCAGCTTGAGACCGAATTCTTAGGTCGCTGGCAGAAAGGCGGGGCTGGACCTCCGCCGTGATGAGTTAGGCTTTAGCGGTGGTGGATTTGCCTGCGTACTCGATGTGCGCCTTGGCCGCTTCTCGAGAGTGATGGTTCGCGTGTTCCTGATGTCCACGAGCTAGGTGCGCATGATGTCCGGCAGTCTCATGTCTGCCCGCTTCATGGTGCTTGGCGGCTTCCTCGTGGTGTCGCGCCGCGTGTTCGTGATGCTCTGCTGCTTTGTTATGGTGTTCCGCTGCTTGCTGGGACATGGTTTCTCCCCGATGGATCGTCTAGATAGCGGCACCGCCGGACGCCAGCGAAAAATTGGCGAAGCGGATCAGTTTGAGGATTCGCCAGCCCCAAAATTCAAGCACTCAGCAAAACACCGTAGGTCCTGAGCGCTAGGCGGTCGCGGCCCTCGCCTTGCGCCCCGCGAGATAATCTCGAGAGTTCCACCGCCGGTGACTCACTTTTATGGATTTTATTTCTTTACGAACGGATTTCTTCGCGAACCTCAATAACGCATTGTTCTACTGCGGCCACCTGATCGAAGACTTTGCCATTCTCTATGGGGCTTGGGCCGACAACTATACGGCTTCAAGATGGCGTCGACCGCCTCATATGCTCTTCCGTGTGATGCCATTCGACGAAAAATCCCGGGATGGAGGGTTTGCTGTATGGACAGCAGTCGTGCACCAGTCTACCTTCCTTGGGCAACCGGCTATACCTGAGGAAACTCGTGTTTCCCACTTACTAGAGGAGATGGGGAGCTGACAGCGATAGTGGCAGGCATTGAGAACGAGTATTTACCCCCGCTTAATGTATGCGGCGTGGCGGAAGCGTACGCTAAACGCCCCTGGCCTTCGGAGGCTCGACATTGCTCGATAAAATCTTGATCTTCGGCGTGATTCTCGTCGTCCTTGCACTTGTAGCTCGTCCAGCGCTCAACCTGCTGGCGGAGTTGGAGCTGGATTATCTAAAGAGACGCGGTCGCAGATAAAGCGCCAAACGAGCAGATCCGGGCAATAACAAACCACAGAAATACGGCACTCCAGACATAAAAAGCCGCCGACATATACCGTGAATCCCGTATTGCGGATGGTCCAAGGCCCTGTGAGTCTTGTGATGGCTCTGAAGGGTCTCCTTGGCCGAACCAACGAAAGCACTGTTGTCCGTACCCATCGACCGCCCAAGAACCGCGACCGTCGAACACGCCGAACTGTTTCGCCTGCTGGTGGAAACCGTACGGGATTATGCAATTTTTGTGCTGGATCCCGATGGTAATGTCCTGACGTGGAACCCCGGCGCCCAAGCCATGAAGGGTTACGAAAGAGACGAGATCGTCGGAAAACATTTTTCGAAGTTTTATATTTCTGAAGCCATACAAAGCGGCTGGCCCGAACGCGAATTGCTGCTCGCGCAAAAGGAAGGACGCTTCGCCGACGAAGGTTGGCGGGTCAGGAAGGATGGAAGTTCCTTCTGGGCGTCCGTGGTGATCACTGCTTTGCATGCCCCCGATGGCACGCTCAGTGGTTTCGCCAAAGTGACGCAGGACATGACGGAACGAAGGCGAAGCGAGGAGCGGGTTCAGATTTTGAACCGGGAGCTTCGCCAGCGCGTGGCGCAACTGGATGAATCGAAGAAGCTGATCGAGCTTAGAACTCTTGAACTGCAAAGGCTTTCCGCGCGGATACTTCACGTTCAAGACGAAGAACGCCGTCGACTGGCGCGTGACCTGCACGACGACCTTGGCCAGCAATTGAGTGCCGTGAAAATGCTCTTGCCGAAAATTGCGGCAAACGAGCAAGTGATCGAGATGGTGGAGAGTTCCATCTAAACAGTGCGAAACCTTTCCTATTTGTTGCATCCCCCGCTGCTGGACGAGGTCGGTTTGCGCGCCGCCCTGTATTGGTACGTCGACGGACTGCAGAAACGCAGCGGAATTCAAGTTTCGCTGTCCGTCTCGCCACCGATTTTCCCTCGTCTGCTAAAGGACATTGAAACCGCTATTTTTCGTGTGATTCAGGAATCGCTCACAAATGCCTACCGGCACGCGGAAACAAACAGCATCCGTGTGGAAATCGAAAAACAACTCGAATGCGTGGTAGTGCGCGTGCGCGACTACGGCAAGGGATTGCATCAGGAGATGATCAACGGTACGGCTTTGCCGAGCATGGTTGGCGTCGGGATAAGCGGCATGCGTGAACGGGTGCGACAATTTGGCGGAGAATTGACGGTAACCAGCGCCGAACCTGGCACGTTAGTTGAAGCGAGGATCCCGCTCTTCTATTCAAGACTTGAGGGCCTCAGCTCGAGTTTCTCCGACTGAAGCGTGAATCGCATGTGTTAGTGGTCATCAAGGGACCCCGATCGCTTGCGAAGTCTGGCCGCGCCGTACTCTCCGCGCGTACAGAACTTGCACGTGCAGAATGGTGCTTTCCCCTTCGCCTTTGGGTAGAAACGCCAGCCGACGACCTGACGCAAGCGACGGACGTTGTGAATCTCGTTCGCATCGATGCGACGAGGTATAACAACCTCCCAACCCAAGAGATTGTGCGCTGCTGCGAACTGGGCGGCCGATAGCCAACGATGCGCTTGACCGTAATGGCCCATCCAAACCGATTGGTCATCGGGTATGCGAATGTACACACCTACAATGGGTCCTTCGTTCCGCCGCTTCAACTCTCGTAACCATTGGTGCGATGCGTAGAAATCACGGGAAACTGCCACCGCGAACACACCACGGGACATGCGCCCACAACTCGACGCGACCGTGCAATGCCATTCCTTTGAACCTGTGCAGCGCTCGATTCCGACGTTAGGTGAACGAACATGGCCATGGACGGTCTGCGAGATGGGCCGCGAATCCTCTCGACTGTATTGCAGCCGCGTCGACTGGGATTTGAAAGCGCAACGCTACGCGCTGGCGCGCGAGCGGTTCAGCGCCACGCAGGCCATTGCGCCGACAGTTCCGAAGATCATCGCAAAGGGGCCGGCACCGTTAGGGACTCTTCCCAAATTCCCACTGCCTAATCCCGCAGCGTAGCCGATGGCGAGGCCCAAGCCAATGCACCCGAGAATGATGACCAGGTTGATCAATTTCCACTGAATCCCTTGAGCACCCGCGACTGCGTACGCCGAGCCCAAAATCAATGCCGCTAGCCAGATTGCGACCATGAGTTCCTCTCCGGAGGCCCGCAAGCCTCGAGACCTGGAAACCGGCG
Source organism: Candidatus Acidiferrum sp. (assembly GCA_049513775.1). Classification (GTDB taxonomy): domain Bacteria; phylum Acidobacteriota; class Terriglobia; order Acidiferrales; family UBA7541; genus Acidiferrum. Next base: position 1,046 of record JBEKVU010000002.1, on the reverse strand, counting down.
TATCGCTGTGGCGGCCGAGATGGCAAGCGCGCGCAGGCCATATCGTCAGCGAGGAAATTGTACAAGAATGAGGAGCTGATTTGGCGCGGGGAATTAACGTGCGGAACTCTCGCGGCGCTTCAGCTCGGCTTCGATGCTGACCACCAAATCGTCACCGGTTTTCGACACCGTAGCCGGCACCTCGATGGATTTCCCTTCGCGCACGACTACCATTTTCAGATCTGGCGAAGCAGAACAGATCGAGGTGCTCCCATGACCTCTTGCGTCGACTACGATGCCGTCAGGGCGGGCTTGCGCCTCACAGCCGGTCAGACGAATGGTTCCGTTGAAATCGCGAGGCACAATCACCGTTATGTGCTCCGGCGCCTTCTTGGCAGCGCAGGAAAAGAGAAAGATGGAAACAAGTGCCAGCAGAGTATTGCGTGCGCGCGATCGAAGCATGATTCTCCCAAGTCCAAGAAAATATACACCACTTAGGAGCTGATTTGGGGTCACGGATTTTCCCGCCCAAAAGATACTCAGGCTACCGCGCCTTCACCTGGGGCTTTGTCAGGATAATGGTTCTTCCCGGAGGAATTCTTGCAAAGTGACGCCGAGTTTTCTCGGGTCTTTCGTGACCGGCCACTATGGCTTTGAATTGCCGGCATAGGATTTGCGGCCCTGACTATCTTCCACTAGGAGCGGCCTTGACACTCGCGGTCGGCTGTTTCCGTGCGCGGCCTGGAGCGGGAAGGTGTAGAAGAGAACAACGGAATGAGTCCTTCGACCAGTGTTGGGTGTGTGAGGATCATGTCACGCATCGCCGTGTAGGGCAGTCCTCCGGTCATGGCGACCTGCACGGAAGTCATAATTTCCGCTGCTCCTACACCAAACGCGGTGAAGCCGAGAATACGCTCGCCATCGGCCTCCACCAAGGCTTTTATAAATCCTCGTGTTTCGGAAAGTGTGAGTGCGCGCAGCACCGCTTCCATCGAAACCTTAAATAAGCGATAGGGAACGCCTGCCTCCTGAGCCTCTTTCTCGCTCAGACCAATGCGCGCAAATTC
>JBEKVU010000001.1:0-28074 GCA_049513775.1 Candidatus Acidiferrum sp. | reverse complement strand
CGCGGCTTTGCACGATGGTATTGGTGGCGGCCATTTGCACGGTGGCGGCAAAACCTACTAGAAAAATTACCCCCGCCGAAAGTAGAAAAAATCGCGACTGCGAGAAAATCACCAGGCCAACGGCGCACACTAGGGAGGTGGCCGCGATCCACTTTGCCAGTCCGGTGTAGTTGGTACGTCCGGCAAAATACAGCGCGCCAAGAACCGCGCCCACGCCAGCCGAGCTCATCAGAAAGCCCATGCCCTTGGCGCCACCATGCAAAATGCCGTCCGCAAAAATCGGCAGGAACACGGAGTACTGCAGGCCGAAGAGACTCAGCACACTCAAGAGCAACAGCGCCGAACGCACGGGCACGTCGGCCATGGCGAAGCGAAATCCCTGAATGAAACTTTGCCACGGCGATTCTTTGCTGGGCTGGGGATTCTCGCGACTCACGCGCATGGCCATAAGCGCGGCGATGACGGCCAGGAAGCTGACGCCATTCAGAAAGAAGCACCAGCCTTCGCCAATCCAAGCAATCGCAAAACCGGCGATCGCAGGGCCAACAACTCGCGCGCCATTAAATATGGAAGAGTTCAACGCGATGGCGTTGGGCAAATCCTCTTTGCCAACCATCTGCACAAACAACGACTGGCGAATGGGGACGTCGAAGGCGTTCACGATGCCCACAAGAAACGCGATGAGAATGATTTCCCACTCGCGCAGCAAATGCGCCAACTGCAGCCCGGCCAGCACAAACGCCAAAATCATGGAAACGGTTTGCGTCACGATCACGCCATACAGCCGGTTGTAGCGGTCGCCGACATACCCCCCCACGGAAGCGAGCAGCAAAATGGGAATCTGATTGGCAAATCCGTACAGACCCAGGAGCGCCGCGGAATTGGTCAACTTGTAGACCAGCCAAAGTTGCGCGGTAGTCTGCATCCAGGTGCCAATCAGCGAGACGAGTTGTCCGCCAATGAACAACTGGAAATTGCGATGCTGCATGGCGCGAAAGCGCGTGGTCACGAGCGGACGGTTCCCCCTCTCCGTTCGATGTGCTGAATAAGTATAAGTGACGGAGCGCGTGCTCGCGCACCTCGAACCTTGCCTGGCGCGTACAAATGGGCGCGGGAATCGCACGCCGTCCAGTAGAATATTGGCGTTTCATGCCGGAAAACGAAGGGAGCGGTGATGGGGGCGAAATCGTTCGCGATATTACTGACGTTAGCGCTGTTCGTGCTGTCGGTTCAGAGTTTGCGGCGCGCACAAGCCGCGACGAGTGCGGCGGCCAACACCGGTAGCGAGATAGGAAAAATTCGCGTGCTGGAGGTGGCGATGATGGCCGCCGCGGCGCAAAACGGCGCCGACGGCTACCTGTCCTTTTATGCAGACGACGCGGTGGAGCTGCCAAGCGGCGCGCCGGCAGTGCAAGGCAAAGAGCGCATCCGCAAGACGATGGACTTTCTAGACGACAAAAATAATCGCCTGACGTGGACGGCCGAGCGCGTGGACGTGGCGGCGTCAGGCGACCTAGCGTACACCTACGGCGGGTACGAGTTTCACTCCAAAGACCAGGCCGGAAACGCCACCGTCGAATACGGCAAGTACACGACGGTCTGGAAGAAACAGAACGATGGGCGGTGGAAAGTGGTCCTGGACATGGGCAACGCCAGCCCCAAGCCCGAAGGACGAAGTCTGCGCTAGCGTTCGCATCACCATACGATTCGCACGTGTGGCACGGCGCACGGGTACGTAGCCCACCGGGCGCGACTGGGCGCAGAGCGCACGCCCAGCGCAACGTTCATTATGGCTAGGGCTTCTTCTTCACCCAGCTAATCCCGTTTCTCGAGATCTGCGCGGAGCAGTACGAAACCGTGCGGACGCGCGGGACCAGTGCTGATGTCTCGATTGAAATCGACGTTGAAACGCGGATCGAGCTTCAGCTGATCGCGGCCAATGACATCAATCACATGGATTTTGTGATCGCCCTCGGCTTTCACGACGCCGGCAGGCACCAGATCTTCGACGAGAAAGTAGTCGGAAACCACCAAGCGCTTTTCGTCTTTCGTCAGGTTGAGATAATGCGGGCCGGAGCCGGAACCCAGATCCAACACGCTGAGCACTTTAGGATGCTCGGGACGCGAAATGTCGAACAGAATCACCTTGCCCGCGTTACCCGCATAGTTGAGGGTGATGAACAGACGCGTGCCGTCGCGAGTGATGCGGAAAAGCTGCGGCCAAATCGGTGCGCCGGCAACGGCATAGGGCGTGAAATCGAAGACCGCCGTCGCGGCGCCCTGTTTGGGCTCGAGGAGGTACAACTTGTTGTCGGCCATCCCGGCGGTGAACCCGCGCTGGTGGCGATCACCCGGAATCAAGCCGACGTCAATGGTGCCGGAGGGGCTGGCGGGATCTCCGACTACAATCGTGCGCACGATCGAACGATTGGCGAAATCCCACACGCGCACGGTGCCGCGCAAAATCACTTCGTCTCCGCCAGGAACATTCAAGGTGTGCAGCGGGCAGACGAAATCGCTGGTGAGGATCAGGTTGTGTGCTTCGTCGATGGCCAAGCCGTGCGGATCAAAACCATCGGACGGGGGATTGAGCGGCCAAGCCTGCACGTAGCGTTGATTGGCGTCATATTCCACCAGGCGTCCCGGGTTGGCGCCGTCCGGGGAGCCCATAAAGGTGCCGAAGAAGCCGCCGTTGCTGAGGGAATCGAATTCGTCGGCAATGGAAGCGTGTGGTGGATCGTCGGAGCGAATGAATTTCGGCTCGCGCGGTTGGCTCACGTCGAAAAAGAAAACCTGGTCTTGGCCGCGTAGCACGCTGAGCAGTCCGCCGGCCACGAAGGTTTTGCCATCGGCGGAAATCCCTACGTGATGCGCTTCGTTGCCGATCGCGGAAGGCCCGGTGAGCGGCACGGTTCGCAGAACTTTGCCGTAGGTCGGGGAATGCGGATCGAAATCGATCACCGCGACGAAGTCCGGAGCAACGTGCGCTTTGTCGCCCGCCCAAACGATGATGGTATTCTCGTCGCGGTCATGGCGGTCAAATTCTTCGTGCTGCGGTGTAGCGAGGCTGGCCTGGGCCTGCGCGGCCGGGGCGCTTGTGGCGAAAAACAATGCAAGCAACGAGAGATGGAGCAAACGGATACGAGTACTCGTGGAGATCATGGAGAAATCCTCTCTTCGGACATTCGATATTCCGGTCCCGGTGGAAACGGAGTTGTACGATTCAGATTCGGGTTGCAGTTAGAGATGAAGCGAGAACGAGAAGGACGTCAGCAAACAGATGAGAGCAGACAGAGGATCAGCGACAACAACAGCTGGTGTTGGGCGCTGAGGTAGAGAAGGAAAATCCAAAGCGCCGCTGAAGCGAGGAGCGGAAAACGCGGGCTCTTTGGAATTTCATGGCAGATACAGGAAACACACAGGGAACGGTATACTTCCGGCCTGCCGGCGTAAAACGCAAAAAACTAATCCGCGCAATCGGAAGCGCAGATAAATGCTTTGCGACCAAGAGCCCAGTATTTAGGATCGAGTTGCGGAAACCCGCGATGGGGACAATCACAGATGAGAGATGAATTGGTGGGCACCTGGAGGTTGGTTTCGGTACGAACGATTAGCGCGAGCAGAAAGCGCAACGACGCGCCCTACGGCGCGAAGCCGAGCGGCTTCATTATTTACACCGCGGAGGGTCGTATGTCCGCAACGATCGGATTCGACGGAAGACCGCCGCTCTCCGCGAATGATTGGAGGCTGGCGCCCGCGGAGGAACGCGCCGAAGCGTTCAAGACGTTTCTGGCGTATGCGGGTAGCTACTCCGTGATGGAAGATCGGGTGATTCACCACGTCGAAGTGTCTTCCGTGCAGAATTGGGTGAACACGGACTTGCTGCGAATGGTGCGCTTTGCCGGCGATACCATCATTTTGACCACGCCACCGGCGGGCGAAGAAGCGCTAGCGTATGAGCTGACCTGGCAACGGCTGGCACCCGCATCGAGCTAGGCTTAGGATTGACGCGCGATTTTTCTACGGCTTGACCCGGTTCCCATAAATATGGGAGCATCCTTATTGATGAAGACCACGCTGGAAATCCCCGACGCGATCTTTCGCCGCGCCAAATCCAAGGCCGCGGAGCGCGGCATACCCCTGCGGCAATTTGTCACCGAGGCGGTCGAAGATAAGCTGAAGGCTTGCCCGGATTCCGGCAAACAGCCTTGGATGAGACTGGCGGGGGGACTGAAGCACCTGCGCAAGGAAACGGCGCGCATCAATAAAATCATCGAGGAAGAGTTCGAGCAGATCGAACCGGAAATGTGGAAGTAAGGCCAATCCGTTGATTCCCCGGCTCGTGTTGGACACCAACGCCGTCTCCGCCCTCGCAGAATCCGAACCAGCGATTATGAAACTCCTCGCCGGGGTGCAAAACCTTGTGCTTCCTGTTGTGGCGGTCGGGGAATATCGCTTTGGGATCGCGCTATCGCGGTACGGAACTGATTACAATTACTGGCTCGACCGACTGATCTCCCTGAGCAGTGTCTTAGACATCACCGAAGAAACCACGCATCACTATGCAGCGATAAGGCTGGACCTGCGGCGGATCGGAAAACCCATCCCCATGAATGACACGTGGATCGCGGCGCTCTGCCGGCAGCACGACCTTCCAGTCCTCAGCCGCGATCGGCATTTCGATGCGGTTCCGGGAATTCAGCGGCTCACCTGGTGAAAGCTCGATCAGAAAGAAGCTCGATCGATAGGTTATCGCTAACATGTTAAACGCCGCTGCACTTTTTTTCGCTCAGACTGCCGCTGCTACTCCGTCGGCGCTGCGCTGGGATTTCGCGAATCTTGCGGCGGCTGTGGCGTTACTCACTATTGCGTTTGCCGCAGTGGCGCTCTTTTGCTTTCGCCGGCGCAGCGGTGACCGCACGCTGATCTATTTTGGGCTGTTTTGCGGGCTCTATGCAGTGCGGCTGTTGAACTTCAGTGCCGCGTTCCGGGCGCTTTTCGACGAGCCGCAGTCTTTGTGGGTGTACATCAATTGGACCATCACGTGCACCATTATCATTCCCGCATCGCTGTTTTTCTATCAGGTGGCGCGGGAGCGCGCAAAGATCCTTGTGCGATGGCTGCTGGTTGCGCAGACGGTCTTCGCAGTTTTTGGGCTTTTGGGTGCGGCATTCGGCGCGAACCTGGGCACGTTATATACCGCGAACAGCGCGATGGTGCTTGGCATCATGGCGGCAACCGCAGTGTACCTGATCGCAGAGCGCGTGCGTTACGGTCCGACGGAGCGTCTGCCACACGAAGTTCGCGTACTCGGGACCGGTTTTGTCGTGTGGATGGTGTTCATCGTACATGCCAATCTCCTCGGTCTGGGCATATTGCACGGGCGCAACTTCGAGTTCGTTGGTTTCTTTGTTTTTGTGGGTTGCCTCGGCTACGTGGCGGCGAATCGGACATTCGCAAATGAACAGCAACTGGTGGCCATCAACAAAGAACTGGAAATCGCGCGAAGAATTCAGGCGTCGACGTTGCCGCAAGGCGTGCCGACGCTCGCCGGAATCGTGATTGCCGCGCGCTACGCGCCGATGAGCGCGGTAGCCGGCGATTTCTACGATTTCTTGTGCATCGACGAAAAACGTGTGGGAGTCCTGGTGGCGGACGTCACCGGTCACGGCGTCCCCGCAGCGCTGATCGCGTCGATGCTGAAGGTGGCGTTTGCCGGGCAAGCGGAGCACGCGCAGGATCCCGCGCGCTTGCTGGCAGGATTGAACATGGCGCTCTGCGGAAAATTTGAAGAGCATTTCGTAACTGCGGCGTATCTGTTTGTAGATTTGGAACACGGTTTGCTGCGCTATTCGGCGGCCGGGCATCCGCCGATGCTGCTGGCGTCAGGGCGAGATAAAAACGTGCGGGACATTGAGGAAAACGGCTTGATGCTCGGAATGTTCCCTGCGGCGGAATACACTTTCGTGGAGATGAAGCTAAACGCCGGCGACCGCTGCCTGCTATATACCGACGGCGTGTTTGAGGCCAAAAATGCCGCGCAGGAGGAGTACGGCAGAGTGCGCTGCCGGGAATTTTTGCTGACACGGAGCGGCGCCACGGCCACAGCGTTCGCGGATGCGCTCTTTGAGGACGTCGCGAGTTTTTCCGGGCTACACGCCGGCGGCGCGCAGGAAGACGACGTAACGCTGATCGTGCTGGATATTCGATAAAACGCAGCTACCGCGCGACCGGCGAACGTTTTGGTTAACACAGGCACGCTTGCCTGTGCTCTTTTGCGAACACTGCACCGGCAAGCGTGCCTGTGCTACAAAAAACAAAGAAACGTATTACTCGTTCGGCGGATCTGGCGCGCCGCCGACGTGCAGGTGGCTTAGGTCGCGCAGCGTGGATTTATCTTCTTCACTCATGCCGCGCGTGAAATTTGGATCGTTGAGGTGCTCGTTGCGCGCGCTTTCCGGCATATTCTTGAGCACCGCCAAGCGATTTTGAATGGCGCGCTTGCGGTCCGGAGGCATCTGCTTCCAGCGTGGCAAGACGTCGTTGCGAATATGGTCGCGCTGCGCGGGCGTCATCTGTTGCCAAATGTGCGCGCGATCGTTCAGATCCTGGCGCTGCGCCGGGCTTAGGCTCTGCCACCGATTGTAATTGTTGAGGACCCGCTGTTTATCTTGCGGCGGAACATCCTGGAATCGTTTTGGCGGGGTGTTGGCTGAGGGCGGACGATTCGGGTTGGCGTTTCCGCCGGCGGGGCGGTTCCAATCCGGATTATTTTGTCCGCGGCCGGCACTATTGCCGCCGTTATTTTGCCCACCTGGCCGTGCTTCTTGCCGCGCTTGCTGGCGCGGTTGCTGCCTTTGCGCCTGACGTTGTTGTCGCGGCGGAGCTACCGGACGCGCGGGCTTCTGCGCGGCATAGTGCGGACGTTGCGCGGCCGAAGGCAGCGCCAGCGCCGCGCTACCGAGCAGCGCGAGCACACATCCAGCGAGTTGGAGCTTGGCTCTCATGCGTTCCTTACATTTGCTGATTCGATTGGCTCGCGTCATCCTGCGGCTCATCCGCTACAGGAGCGGGCAGATCCGTCAACGGCTCGAAATTGCTGAGCACATCGTAGTTTTCAAGCACCGGCATGTTCTGATTGATCTCCGCTTCCGTAGCGGGATTCAATCCGGAAGGCCGCAGTCCAACCCAAACAATGAGCAACGCCAGCAGCGCTCCGGCCATGGCCACGCGGGGCGATGGGGCAAACCATGCCCACCAGCTCTGCTTCACCGGCTCGGCTGCAACGCGCGCGCGCACCCGTACGTCAAATGCTGGTGAGGGGGCAATCACCGGCAGTTCATCCAGCAAGCTGGAGACCGCGCGAAATTCATTGACGCGCAGTTCGCACGCGGCGCAAGTCGCCAAATGCTTGTCCATCTCCAGGCGTTCGCTCTCTTTCAAGCGCCCGTCCACATAACTCAGAATTTTGTTTTCCATTCGTCCACAACTCATGACGACCTTCCCTTCCCAGCTCTTACTACAGTCTTGCGCATGCTATTGCTTCGCATGCTGCGCCACCAGTGGGGCTAGTTCCACTCGCAGCGCTTCATAGGCCCGGAAGAGCAGCGATTTGAGCGCGCTTTCCGAACACTCCAAAATCTTGGCGATCTCGTTGTAGTCGAGCTCTTGATACTTATGCAAGAGCACCGCGGCGCGCTGCTTTTCGGGCAGCTTCTCGATGGCGTGGCGAATCATCTTACTCCTCGCCTGCTCCACCAGGTGTTGCTCGATGTCCGGATGCTGATCCGCGACATCGATGGGCCGCTCGTCGCCATCTTCGGAGTCGGCGGTCAGCGGAGCATCGAGCGAAACTTCCATGCGCTGGTGTCGCGTATCGCGCACATTGTTGAGCGCCAAATTGGTGGCAATGCGGAACAGCCACGTGGTGAACTTGGCGCTCGGCACGTAATCTTCGCGCGCGCGATAGACACGCAGAAAAACTTCCTGCGCAAGGTCCTCTGCCTGCTCGCGATTCCGCACCATACGGTACAGAAAGTTAACGAGCGGACTGCGGTATCGATGCAGGAGAAGCTCGAACGACTGTTCGTCGCCGGACTTCACGTCCAGCATCAGTTGGACGTCCGACCTGGCCATAGCTACCACATCCTATCGAACACCAACGGAATGTGAAAGTTGCGAGTTTTGCAGGGGTTCCTGGGGTGGACGGCGGGGCTAGATTTTGGCGAAGTGCCGCATTATCAATAGGCTCAGCACGCCGCCGAAGACCAGCAGGGCCAGCCGCCAGTTGGGCTCGCGGTTGACCTCGGGGAGCAGGTCGGTGGCGGCCACATAAAGGGTCACCCCGCCGGAGAGCGGCAGGGCGTATTTGAGCTGGCTTTGCAGGGCACTGGTGAGCAGGACGCCTACCAGGGTAGATGCTCCGAGGAGCCCGGCGGCCCAGATTGCCGCGCGGCGCCCTTGGCCGCCGGCCATCACGATGGAGGCTACCGTGAAGCCTTCGGGGAGTTTGTGCAGAAAGACGGCCACGAAGATCGCCGCGCCCAGCCAGGTGGAGACCAGGAAGCCGGCGGCAATGGCAACGCCGTCAAAAAAAGTGTGTATGGCCAGCCCGAGTAAAACCGTGGTGTTGGCGTGGTGATGCTCGTGATGATGGCCAGCTTCGGGGCATTCTGTTTCGTCGCCGAAATGGAAGTGCGGGGCGATGGTGTGCTCGAAGAGGTGGACGAGGAAGTAGCCGATTAGCACGTACAGCAGGGCGCCTTCGCCGGCGAGGTGTACCGATTCGGGAATGATATCGACCAGCGCGACGCCGAGCATGTAGCCCGCGCCTAACGCTAGAAAATATTGCAGATATTTACGCGGCCAGTTTTTGTGGATTACGAAATAGCCGCCGAGCAAGTTTCCGCCCGCGGCTACCAGGCCTAAGCCAGCCGCTAACGCGGTCCGCACTGCGAGTTCCTGATCAATCGCCAACTGGGCTCCCGGAAAGGCGCCCGCCTCAGGAGGCGGCCGACGCAAAAGCTAGCCGCTGTGGCGGAAGAGGATTACGTCGCCTTCTTGCACGATGTACTCGCGGCCTTCGAGGCGGACTTGGGCTTTTTCGCGCGCCGCACCCAGGCTTCCGGCGGCGAGCAAATCGTCCCAGCGGACTACTTATGCGCGAATAAAACCCTTTTCGATATCGCTGTGAATTGCGCCGGCGGCTTTTACCGCGGTCGAGCCCTTGTGAATGGTCCAGGCACGCACTTCTGGTTCGCCGGCGGTGAAGAAGGAGATCAAGCCCATTAAATCGTAAGTGGCGCGAATTAAACGATTTAGACCAGGCTCTTTGAGGCCGTAGGACGCCAGCATTTCCGCGGCTTCTTTTTCTTCCATCTCCGCGAGTTCGGCTTCGAGGCGGCCACAGATTGCCACCACCGCGGTGTTCGGTCGGCCTTGCAACGCGCTCAACTTATGGCGCTCAATCGCGGTGTCCAGATCGGCGGCTTCATCGTCGCCCAGATTCAGCACGAACAGCATCGGCCGCTGCGACAAAAATAAAAACCCCGCGATGGGCTTGCGCTCTTCCGCCGTGAGCACCAGTTCGCGCAGAGGCTTTTCTGCTTCGAGATGCGCCTTGCACTTTTCCAAAACATTTTTCTCGGCGAGCAATACCGGCTCGGACTTTTTCTTCAAATCTTTTTCCACGCGCTCCAGGCGCCGCGAAATCTGGTCGTGGTCCGCCAAAATTAATTCCAGTTCGAGGTTCGTGGCGTCGCGCACCGGATCGATGCTGCCCTCAGAATGCGGCACGGTGGGATCGTCGAAAACGCGCAACACATGCGCGATGGTATCCACGTCGCGCAGCGGCGCCAGCGCATCGCGATTCTTTTCTTTCTGCAGGCCGCCCAAATCGACGTACTGCACGGTGGCATAAGTAATTTTCTTGGGGTTATACAGCGTCGCGAGCTGTTGCAGCCGCGGCTCGGGAACTTTGGCCACGCCCACGTGCGTCGCCTGCCCGCCTTTCCCTTCCACATTGGCTTTCGTCAAAATACGAAAAAGCGTGGTCTTTCCTACTTGCGGCAGTCCAATAATTCCCGTTTGCATAAGCCCAAAAGTTTAACATACCCGTCGCGACTCACCGGTCTGCAGCCCCCGCCCGCGCGGCAATCGCGCGGCCTCGTTTCTATCTTCACATTGATATTCGCTGCGGAACGCGTGTAGTCTCGCCACGCTGCAATTGCAGTACCTGGTGGGCGAAAATACGCGATGGCCAATTCTTCACAACTCACGCTGGATCCCGATGCGCAACTGTTATTGAAACTGCGCGAAGTGTTACTCGACGCCGGTTATTGCGAAGCCGGATTGGCTCCGACCATCAACGACGAGCCGATGAATTTGCCCGATCCGAGTGCCGAGGCAGGCGCCGAGCCACCACCGCTGGCTACGCTGATTCGACTGTTCTTCATGTCCGAGGATTGCCGGGTGCACGATGTCACTGAGGCTATTCGTCCATTGACGCTCGAGCAGTTGATTCAAGCCGGAATCATCCGCAGGGAAGGCGGGTTGGTGGCGGCAACGATTCGCGTCCAGCCGTATGGCCGGATGTTGTTTCTATTCAAGCGCGTCCCGCCAGAAGTGGCCCCTGAAGAAGCGCTGATGTTCATCTCGGCGTCGTCGCTGGAAGTCGCCCACCTGATGACACGACACCCGGCACGGAACGCGCTCGATATCGGCACCGGCTGCGGGTTTTTGGCCACGCTGGTGGCGCCCTTTTGCCAACAAGTTTCGGCCATTGACGTAAATCCCGCCGCCATTCGCGCTGCCGAGTTCAATGCGCGGTGGAATAATTTGAATAACATTTCCTTTCACGCGGGCAATCTGCTGGAGCCGGTGCGCGGCCAGCGATTCGATCGGATCGTTTGCAACCCGCCTTTTCTAATCACTCCAGTTCCCGAAGTTTTTTCGGCGCGCTACGTCTTCAAGCATTCCGGCTTACCGGGTGACGCTTTTTGCCTCAAGCTCGCACGCGAAGCCTCGCAACTGCTCGAGGAGGGCGGTTATTTCCACATGATATTTCAGTGGGAAGAACCGAATGGCGCTCCGTGGAGCAGCAATCTGGAGAAATCATTTTCCGGGCTGGGCTGCGACGTCTGGGTCGCGCGCATCCTGACGACCACGGCGGATGAATACGCCGCGGAGTGGGTGCACAGTTTGAGCGAAATCGAGCAAGCCGACTCCGAGATCCTCAACCAACAAGCACAGCAATATTTCCGCGACAAAAATGTGGGCAGCACCAGTACCGGGCTATTGACGCTGCGGCGCGCCAGCCATCGCCCAAACTACTTGTGGTTTGACGAAGCGCCAGACGACCGCCGAGAACCTTATGGCGAAAATGTGGCCACGCTTTTTGATGTTCGCGCGCGCCTCATGCAAATCGGCGACGCCGGCCTGTTACAAGAGAAATTACGCGTTTCGCCGCACCTGGAGCTGCTACAAACATCCAGCTTGAAGGAGGGCGAGTGGGTGCCCAGCCTGTCCGAACTCCTGCTCAAACACGGCCTAAAATATTCCTTTGGCGAGGTCGACCAGCAACTGCTCGAACTACTTCCGATCTTCAACGGGGAACGGACTGTGAAGCAGGTGATTGGCCAATTGCAAATGGAAGAACCGCTAGACAACAACCTCACCAAAATCAATTTACCGAAAATTCGCGAACTGCTATGGTACGGATTTCTCGTGCCCGCGCAACCCGCCGAAAAATGAATTGCCGTATGATGGCCCCGCGAATCAACTGTAAGCTACTCGTTTCGCAAACGATGAAATCATGACCGACACGCCCTTCACATTACCTTTCGACCTCGCCGCGGCTCTCGTGCACCTCGCCGAGCACGACGAGCAACTCAAGGGGCTGATCAAGGAAACCGCGGCGTTTGAGGTGGACATCGCCGGAGCGCAGACCCCGTACGACGCGCTGCTTGAATCCATCTGCCATCAATCCATCTCCGGCAAAGCCGCAGCGACGATTTTCGGCCGTGTGAAAGCGCTGGGAAAGCATGGCCACGCTCCCACACCCGGGGAAATGCTGCGGCTGCGCAAACCCGCGTTGCGCAAGGCCGGACTCTCCGGCGCGAAAATTTTGGCGATGAAAGATTTGGCCAGGAAAACCATCGAAGGCGTAGTGCCGACGCTCGAGCAGGCGGAGAAAATGTCCGATGAAGAGTTGGTGGAGCGCCTGGTCTCCGTGCGCGGCATCGGGGCGTGGAGCGTCGAAATGTTTTTGATCTTCCGCCTTGGGCGCCCAGACGTTTTACCCATCCACGATCTGGGTGTAAAAAAGGGTTGGTCCGTGGCCTACGGCAAGAAGCACATGCCGCGTCCAGCTGAGCTACTGAAATTCGGTGAACGCTGGCGGCCCTATCGCTCGATCGCCAGTTGGTATATGTGGCGCGCGTTTGAACGCGCCGGCTATGCGGCCACCAACAAAATCCGCCCTGCCAAGCTCAAACGACGCAAAAGCACTCCGGGCAAAGGCAAACTACGAAAGCCTAAGCAGTCCCGCTAACCGGGCGGCAAATTACTGCTTCCGCGCCCGAGCGGTTATAATTCCTTCTCCATGGCCAATCGAGCGTACTTGCGGGTGTGGACCCGCGACTTCACCGATTCCACGCTAGTCGCCCAGTTTGCGCGCTTTCTGGCGACCGCCCCGCTTTCCGCTTCGCAACCCACGTTCACCGAATTCACCGTGCAGCCCATCGATGCCACCGAAACTCCGGTAGCTTCCTGGGATTTGCGTCCTATGAAATATGGCGCCGCGGAAGTCGCCGCTCTGGCCATTCAGCATTTGAATTTCGATTCTGCGTATCAAGTGGCCGGCAAGTGGGATTTGTGGGACATCGATCTTGAAAGCCTAAAGTGGCAGCAGAAGCCCGAGCCGTTGCTCCTGACCTGCAATGGCCTCGACTACGATGGCGGCATCGCCACAACTGACGGCAATTTCGCGGTCGATCTCGGCTTCGAGCATTTCTTCACCGGGCACGCGGGGCTGCTCGCGCCCGGAGCCGCCACGAATCCGTTCGACTCGTCGGACCATCCTATGGAGCACACTTTTCGCCGCTGGATGTCTGCCGGCGGCAATTTGAAGGAATATCACGCCCGCACCAGTGAGAACATCCAACAGCTGTTCAGTTGGATGGAATCCATCGAGCGCGCTTTGCCGGTGGAACGCACGGAACTCTGGAGCGAGGGCGAGGAGAATTTCGAGGCGCGGCTCGATGCGATTCTGGGCCAGCGTTAGTTTGGCGTTGGTGTTCGGTGCTGCGACAGCGGGTAGATTCGCACAGACGCCCGGGACAGCGTCTACAACACGCAAACCCGACGTTCATCGCAGGTTTAACGAGTTCACGCTAGCAGGATTGCGGCCGGGGCGGGATAAACTTGCTAAAGCGATCCGCATGTTCGGGAGGCCGGATACCCGTTCGGCGGACAGGCAATCGGCGGGATGGAGCTTTGAGCGCGCTGGCGGAGCTTTTTATCTGAATCTCGACCTGGACAAAGCTGACGTGGTGCAATTCATCCGCGTGTCCACCAATGACGGACCGAGCGGCGTGAACTTGCCCAAGCACACCGGACTTGAGAATAGCTCGTGGGGCAGTGGACGGGGGTTGGCTCTCGGAGCGACGGGTTCGCGCGTCTTACAGTTGTACGGCGATCCGGATTCGCGCAGCCCTTCCGCCAAGGACGGCCGAAAGCTAGAATTGCTGTACTACGCCTTCGATTGGGCGGGCAGTGACGTGCCGCAAGTGATGGAAGTATTGTGCACGGTAGAGGATGATGGGAAGCCGGGGCGCGTCGTGGAGATTACCCTGGCGGCGCCAAGTTTGTAGCTACACAACACAGGTCCCATGAGCGCAACGATCGATGGCAAGCTGGTGAAGCGGGCGAAGAGCGGTTTTCTTGCGCCGATCCTTTTGGCGACGCTTGCGGGCTGCGGCACCAATGCTTCCGCGCCAAGCGCTGAACCGGCGGCTCCAACGGCAGAAACCAAGCCCGCTGCGCCGGCTGTGCCTGACGAAGAGCAAGGCGCCGCGCGCGCATTACTCGGCAGCGACGCGCAGGTGCTGCTCTTTGGAAATTTGGCCAAAAACGGCAACGAAGAAGTTCTGGCGGCCAATGTGCTTCCCAAAACGCCAACAAACACCATTCCGGGTACCGTGGTGAGCCGCGCGATCATTGTGGAAAAAGTTGACGGTAAGTGGACCGAAGTGCTGCACGTGGACGAACATCTGAAGAATCCACGCGGCCTTCTGGGGCTGACGCCGCGCGAACCGGTGACCGGCTGGCGTTTGCAGTACGAGCAGGATCCGGTGCAAGGACTGCAGCTTTATTTCACTCCGGAAAAAACCGGCGACGCGCACGTGCTGCCGATTGGCGTACGCTACAACCCAAAAACCAAGCGCTACCAATCGACCGATCGCACCTTTAAAAAATTCCTGCCGGAAGTAGCGTCGTTGGGCGAAACCCCGAGGTCCACAGTGAGGTCCTCAGTTCGATGAGTGCGGCCACCACAGCAGAGCCGGGAACAAATCCGCCAACCTCGGCGACGAAGAAGCCGCAGAAGACTACTTCTATGGAAAATCTTCTCGGCCTGCGCCCGTATTTGAAGCGCTACCCCGGCGGAATCACCCTGGGTCTCATCGCCTTGCTGCTGATGGGCGTCATCGGCAACGTTATTCCGCTGGCAACAGGAGTTTTGACCGACACCTTGGCGGGAAGCCCGCGACCCTTCGCTCACGCGGACGATGCGGATGGCGCTCCCGTCGCGGGCGCCAGCTGGCTTACGCGTGTGATTCCCTACTACCAGCCGCACAGCAGCCACACCGTGCTGCTCTATTGCCTGCTGCTCGTTCTCTGCGTAGCCATCAAGGGCGTGCTTTCGTTTACCACCCGCTGGGTGCTTATCGGCGTCTCGCGAGATATCGAGTTCGATATTCGCAGCGACCTACTCGACCGCCTGCTGCTGCTCGAGCCGGAATTTTACGTGCGCAACCGCACCGGCGAACTGATGTCCCGCGCCACCAACGATCTAAATAACGTTCGCATGGTCCTCGGCCCCGGCATTATGTACAGCGGCACCACGCTGGCAACCATGGTGCTGGCCCTCAGCGTGATGATGAAACTTTCGCCCGCGCTGACCCTGTGGGTGATGCTGCCGGTCCCCGTGGTCTTTGTCGTGGTGCGCCACTTTGGAAAGATTATTCACGAGCTGTACGAAAAAATTCAGGCTTCGCTCGCCACGCTTTCCGCGAAAGTGCAGGAAAATCTCGCCGGCGTTCGCGTGATCCGCGCCTACGCCCAGGAAGAAGCCGAGATTCGCAGCTTTGACGAGCCCAATCGCGAATATGTAGCCACCAACGTCAAACTCATCCGCAACTGGAGCATGTTCATGCCGTCGCTGCAGGCGCTGATCGGCACCACGTTTCTGATCGTGCTTTGGCAGGGGGGGCACGAGCTCTTGCGCAAGGAAATTTCCTTGGGCGCGTTGATCGCGTTTTACACCTACCTTGGACAACTAGTCTGGCCCATGATCGCGCTCGGCTGGGTGACCAACATTTTCCAGCGTGGCGCCGCCTCCATGGGCCGGCTCACCTATATTTTGCGCGCCGAGCCGAAGATTGATGATCGCTACGTGAAGGTCGCCGCCGGTGCGGTGCCGCAAGGTGAAATCGAATTTCGCAATTTGACGTTCCACTTTCCCATCGCCATGTCCGCCAACGGCGCGCCCGCAGCGGCAAAATCCAAGGCTGCCGGTAACGGTGCGGGAAGCTTACACGGCAATTCCGGCGATGCCGCACAGGAAGGCGTCCCCGTTCTGCGCGACATCAACCTACGCATTCCCGCGGGCTCGACTCTCGCCATCGTCGGCCCTACCGGCAGCGGAAAATCTACACTCGCCGCGCTGGTTGCGCGATTGTGGGAAGCTCCGGAAGGTTCGCTGCTCATCGATGGCCACGCCATTCGCGAGTGGCCGCTCTCCACTTTGCGCAGCGCCATTGGCTACGTCCCGCAAGACACTTATCTCTTCAGCGAAACCATCGGCGAAAATATCGCCTTCGGCCTGCCCAGCTATAACGAAGACCGCGTACGCGAAGCCGCCGGCATCGCCAGTTTTGACGCGGAAGTGCGGGACTTCCCTGAAAAGTACCAGACCATGGTCGGCGAGCGCGGCGTCACGCTCTCTGGTGGCCAGAAACAGCGCACCGCCATCGCGCGCGCGGTGGTGCGCGATCCGCGCATTCTGATTCTTGACGATTCGCTCTCCAGCGTGGACACACAAACTGAAGAAAAAATTCTTTCAGGATTACGCGGCGTGATGGCCGGACGCACCACCATCATGATCTCGCACCGCACCTCCACCGTGCGCGACGCCGACCAGATCGTCACCCTGCGCGACGGCCGCATCACCGAATGCGGCACGCACGATGAACTTTTGTCGCGCGGCGGCTATTACGCCGAGCTGTATCACAAGCAGTTGCTCGAGGAAGAGCTCGAACGCGCATGAGCAATATTCACGAAGAAGAAGCGCTCGGTAAAGCCTACGACTCGCACCTGCTGCGGCGACTGCTGCAGTACATGAAGCCGTATCGCTGGAGCGTGGTCCTGGCCCTGGGCCTCGTGGCCGTGGTCACGCCGCTTGAGCTCGCGCCGCCCATGCTGTTCCGTACCGCCATCGACAAATATTTCACTCCCGCGGTGCAAGGTGCGATCACCGAAAGCGCCGCCTGGAGCGGCGTCAAGTGGATCAGCCTGATCTTCCTCGGCGTACTCATCTTTGATTTCCTCGCGCAATACATTCAGATCCGCATCATGCAGCGCGTCGGCCAGGAAACCATGTACGACATGCGCACGGAAATTTTCTCTCACATCCAGCGCCTACCCATGAGCTTCTTCGACCGCAACCCCGTCGGCCGCATGCTCACGCGCGTCACCACGGACGTCGACGCGCTCAACGATCTCTTCGCCGCCGGCGTGGTCACCATGATCAACGATTTTTTCCTGTTGGTCGTGATGGCTGTGTGGCTCTTTTCCATTGACCACAAGCTGGCGTTTGACGCCTTCGCCGTCCTGCCATTCATTTTGTGCGTGACGTATTTCTTCCGCAAGTTTGTGCGCGATGCCAACCGCCGCATCCGCACCGCTATCGCTCGCATCAACGCCTTCTTGCAGGAATACATCTCCGGCATGAGCGTGGTGCAAATTTTCAATCGCGAAAAGAAAGCCCAGGCTGAATTTGCCAGCCGCAATCGGGACAATATGCTCGCCTGGCGCGACGCCATTCTAGCCTTCGCGCTCTTCTATCCTGGCGTGGAATTCTTGAGCGTCTCCACTATCGCGCTGATCTATTACTCTGGCGGCAACCGTATTCTCGGGGGCGGCCTTTCGCTCGGCGTTTTGACCGCCTTCACCATGTACGCCACGCGCTTTTTCCGCCCGATTCAAGACCTGAGCGAGAAATTCAATATTTTGCAATCCGCCATGGCCGCTTCGGAGCGCATCTTCCGCTTGCTCGATGAAAAGGTCACCATCGAGTCGGACCCCAACGCCGCGCGCCTCGTCAATCCGCAGGGCGAAATCGAATTTCGCAACGTCTGGTTCAGCTACAAGCACGAAGGCGAAATCGCCGACGCCGATTGGGTCTTGCGCGATGTCTCCTTCATCGTGAAGCCCGGCCAGACGGTCGCCATCGTCGGCCACACCGGTGCAGGGAAGACCACGCTCATCTCGTTGCTGCTGCGCTTCTATGACGTCCAGCGCGGCCAAATTCTTCTCGACGGCGTCAATATCCGCGCCATCCATCTGCAGGACCTGCGCCGCCAGTTCGGCATCGTCCTGCAAGATCCTTTTCTCTTCACGGGCACCATCGAATCGAACGTGCGCCTCGGCACCACCGGCATCGATCGCGCCACGGTGCAAAACGCCGTATCGGAAATTGGCTTGGGTGATTTCGTAATGGGTTTGCCGGAGGGTGTCGAAACGGTAGTGAACGAGCGCGGTTCGACGCTGAGCGTCGGCCAGCGCCAACTCATCAGCTTCGCCCGCGCGCTGGCCCACAATCCGCGTTTCCTGATTCTCGATGAAGCCACTTCCAGCGTGGACACCCGCACCGAACTGCAAATCCGCGAAGCCCTCGACCGCTTGCTCTGCGGCCGCACCGCCATGGTCATCGCCCACCGCCTCAGCACCATCCAACACGCCGACCGCATCCTGGTCTTCCACAAGGGCCGCTTGCGCGAGCAAGGCGCCCACCAGGAACTCCTAGCCCAGCGCGGCATCTACTACCGCCTCTACCAACTCCAATACAAAGAGCAAGAACTAGGCCTGCCCACGCTAGAGAATTCCCAGCTAGCCGACAGCACCCAAAACGTAACATCCATCCCCACCCCGTCCCCCGCGCATGACTGACCCGCTCGGCACAGCCTTTGCGGCGGCGCAGCACGCCTTTGTAGGGGCGCAGCATGCTGCGTCGCAGCTAGCCCGGACGCAAGCCTTCACCACCGCCAGCCTTCCCTTCTCTGCGCCCTCCACGTCCTCTGTGTTAAAACCCCCACCCCCCGAACCGCAATCCCCCCACTAACATGCCGACCACGCTTTTACTCTCAGCCGGCGAAGCCAGCGGCGACATGTACGCTGCCCAACTAGCTGCCGCCCTAAAAAAACGCCTCGACGTCCAAATCTTCGGCATGGGCGGCGACCAAATGCGCGCCGCAGGCGTAGAGGTGATCGCCGATTACCGAGAAGTCTCGGTCCTAGGCATCACCGAAATCCTAAGCCATCTCCCCTCCCTAATTCACGCGATGCGCAAACTAGTAAGCGAAGCGCGCAGACGCAAGCCAGTCCTGGCCATCCTCACCGACTTCCCCGGCTTCCACCTGCGGCTGGCCCGCAAACTCAAACCGCTCGGCGTCAAAAATATCTACTACGTCTGCCCGCAATTCTGGGCTTGGCGACCGTGGCGTGTGCGCGTAGTCCGCCGCCGCTTCATCAAAGCCCTCTGTATTTTCCTGTTTGAAGAAAAATTTTACGGCGACGCCGGCGTCCCCACAAAATTCATCGGCCACCCGCTGGTCAGCACGGTAAGCGCCACGCTAACCCGCGCGCAGTTCGCGGAAAAACACGGCCTCGACCCCGCCCGTCGAATCGTCACGTTATTACCCGGCAGCCGCTCCGCAGAAATCGTCCGCCACCTACCCGCGATGTTAACGGCGTGCGCCGAGCTAAAGAAAACGCAGCGCGAACTCGCCTTGGTAGTCGCCGTAGCACCCGGCGTGGAGCGTTCGCAGATTCATCGTCTGGTAACCGTCAGCGGCATTTGTGCAACTGTTGTCCAGAACGAAACCTACAACGCCCTAGCCGCCGCCGATACCGCCCTAGTCTGCAGCGGCACCGCCACCATCGAAGCCGCCCTCCTCGACGTGCCAATGGTCGTCGTCTACAAAGTCACCGCCCTAACCGCGCTCCTCGCCAAGCCCCTGGTCCGCACCAAATTCTTCAGCATGGTCAACTTAATCGCCACGCGCGAAATCGTCCCCGAGCTAATCCAAGAGAAATTCACCGCCACGGCCGCCGCGCAAGAATTGCGCCGCCTCCTCGATTCCGCAGACGCCCGGGCAACCCTCCGCGCCGGCCTAGCCGAAGTCCGCGAAAAGCTGGGACCGCCTGGCGCCGTCGAACGCGCCGCCGACGCCATCATGGAATTAATCAGGTAGACATCACAACTCTCGGCAATCCCCGCTGCATTGTGCAACCGCGTCGCCCTCAAGCCTGGAGGTGCCTTGTACGGATCGGGGCGGCCAATCTGGCGTGATCAGGTGTATGTACTACGCCATGATATTTCCGCATCCTCGGCCTCAGCCCTACAGCGTGGAGGTGCCATTTTCCACGGCCTTGGGAATCGCGGCTAGGTGCAAATGCCTGTACGTCGCGAATCCTTCGCCTTATTTTCCGCGCTGGCAACGCTTTGGGTGGTCTTTGGTATCCTATCTAGGCAGATTCCCCAAGATGCTGTCTTTGAAAGGTGTGTCATGGCCTGCCGCCGACCGCTGCTTCCTGCTCTGATAGCGCTCTTGCTTTTCGCTGGCGCCGCCGTGTCGCCAGCTCAGGCGCAGGTCCCGCGCGGCATCAGCAGCTTCGTCGCCCAGCACTACGACGTCTCCGCCACCCTCGACGGCGTGAGCCAGCTTCTCACCGCCACCGCCAAAGTAGAATTTCGCACCCTCGAAGTCTCCAGCACCGTGCGCGTCGAACTGCACCCCAATCTCGAAATCAAAACCGTCAAGAACGACGCCGGCAAATTACTGGCCTTCGAGCGCGACACGCAAAATCCTCTCTATGTTCTGGTCACCCTGCCCGCTTCCATCCCGCGCGAAAGCAAATTCAATTTGACCTTCGAGTACTCCGGCCTGCTCGCCAACGCCGAGAATAGCCCCGTCCCAGGCATCAAAGTGGCAATGCTCGATCGCGACGCCGCGTACCTCCTGCTGCCCGCACGGTGGTTCCCGCTCACCAACTTCCCCTCCAATCGCTACACCGGCACGTTCCACCTCAACGTTCCCGATTCCTGGGCCGTCGCGGGCACTGGTAAAGCCCTCGCCGCACAACCAATGGCTGCCACCGGCACGCTCGCCGGCGGACGCTTGCTCTACACTTTTGAGTGCAAGACCCCCGCGCCGAACGGCAGCTTCGTGGCCGGCAACCTCCAGCTCAATCCCAAGCAAGCCGAAGGTATCAACGTCTCGGTCTACGCCCCGCGCGCGCAATCTGCCAACGCCCAGGATTTCGCCGCCAGCATCGCCCGCTCCATGACCATCTTCTCGGACATGTTCGGTGCCCTCCCCGATTCCGATATGCAAGTCATCCAAATGCCCGATGGCACCCTGCGCGACTTCGCCGGACCCGGCGTGGTCTTCCTGAGCCAGCGCGCCTGGAATCCTAAGGCCGGCGACAAGACCATCGCGCGCAATGTCGCTGCCCAGTGGTGGGGCAATCAAGTTTTGCCCGCCAGCACCAATGACGTCTGGATTACTGACGGCCTCGCGCAATATTCGGAAGCCCTCTACGCCGAGCAAAACGCCGGCAAAGAAGCCGGCCTCCGCACCATCGACGAATTCGCCGTCGGCGCCCTAATGTACGAAGACGCCGCACCCATCGCGCAATCCGCGCGCCTCGCGCCCTACTCGCCGGACTATCGCTCCGTCGTAATGAACAAAGGCGCGATGATCTTTCACATGGTGCGCGCGCAAATGGGAGAAGTTCCTTTCCACGCTCTGCTGCATGATTTCTACGAGAAGTATCAAGGCAAAAGCGCCCGCGTCGAAGATTTCGAAGTCATGGCCGTGCAGCGCTTGCAAAAATCCGCCGGGAAGGGCGGCGAAACACCGGAACAACTGCGCGGCTTTTTCGTGCAATGGCTAAATTCCACCGGCGTTCCGGAATTCACCCTCGAATACGTCGTCTACCGCACACCGAAAGGTTTCCGCATCGCTGGAAAAATCAAGCAGCCGCTGGACACTTTCCGCATGCCCGTCGACTTGCGTGTGGACACCGAAGGCAATCCCGAGCTTAAGACCATAGATGTTCTCGGTACGGACACTTCCTTCACGGTTGAAACCTTCGGCCGGCCCAAACCCGGCGGGATCAAGATCGATCCAGGAAATTTAATCCTGAAAGGCAGCAGCACGCTGCGTTCCCGCGCCGCCATCGCCCGCGGCGAAGAACTCGCCGAGCAGGGCCGCTACTACGACGCCGTCACGCAGTATCAAAAAGCCTTGTCCATCCAGCCCAATCGCCCGCTGGCGAATTTCCGCATGGGCGAAGCCTTCTTCTACCAGAAAAACTATCAGGCCTCCGCTAACGCCTTCCGCGAAGCATTGCAAACCGTTCCCGAGCCCGGCGAAAAGTGGACGGAAGTTTGGAGCCACATCTATCTCGGCAAGATTTTCGATTTGCTCGGACAGCGCGAGCGCGCCGTAAACGAATACAGCAAAGCCAAACAAACCAACGACGACACCGGCGGCGCGCAACAAGTCGCCGAAGGCTATCTAAAGAAGGGCTACTCGGAAGGCGCAGTCTCAGCCGCCGCGCCCACCACCGGCACCGCGCCGCAAGCCACCCCCGGCTCCGACATTCCCGAACCCGCCTCCGGCCGCCCCACTCTCAAGCGCCCCAACAACGTCCTAGACCAAACCAACAACACCGGCACCCGCTAATTTGCAGTGCAGCGGCTTGCCCTGAGCGATTCGCGCGAACGGCTTGACGCCCCTTTTTCCGAAGCAGCAAGCTCGCACCTTCAAACACCAAGCGCATGTACTCTTTCTCTGCCCTCTCGGTGTCTCGGCGTTACGTTTCTCTTCGCTTTTTCCTCAATAATGCCACTTGGCCCGCAACAGTTCGCCTATGTCGCCGCCCCGCTATCCTCAACATCCAACACCTCACGAGTGAACCGCCCCGCCACCTCGCGACAAACCCGCACCGTTTCTTCTGATGTAAGTTTCGTTCGCACCAATTCAATCGCCCCACGGCCAATCCCACCATCACGAAAACGCATCCCCACACACCGCTCGCGACAAACCGTCACGTCGCTAAGATCCAAAACCGACATCGTGCTCGTAGTGGTAACAAAAATCGCGCCCGGCTTGGCAAACTTATCGAAAATAGTAAACAGCTCCAGCTTCATTTCCAGCTCTTCAGGAACCGCCTCAAAAATCAAATCCGCCTCCCGAATCGCGGCCTCGACAGTATGCGCGCATACAATACGAGCCAGCGCCAAGTCGCGCTCCTGCGAGTTCAATTCCGCACGCGCAACGGACTTCTCTAGCGACGCCCCAATCCACAAAGTTCCCCGCTCCAACATCTCCCGTGACACATCCTCAAAAACCACCGCATAACCGGCCAGCGCCGCCGCGAGCGCAAACTGCCTCCCTACCGCATGCGCCCCAATCACCGCAATCCTCTCCACCACCATCAACCCACCACGCTGTTGTAGCGGCGGGTCTTCAGACCCGTTCTTTTAACTTTGTTGCCGCGCCCTTTAGAACGCCATCCGGCAGGCCAACACGCAAAACGAACCGCAAAAAAACTCACTTCAACAACTCCCGATACGCCACCTCGTCATACCCCAACACAATCCTCTTCCCCCGCACCACCACCGGCCGCCGAATCAAATTCGGATGCGCCGCCATCAATCGTATCGCCTCGGCCCGACTCGGCGGATGCTCTCCCATCTTTCGCTCACGATACAACTCGTTGCGCGTACTCAAGAACGCCAGATAATCCCCCTCGCCAATCAGCTCCTCCAGCTCCGCCTCGCTCAGCCGCTCCTCATCAAGGCTCCGCAGATCCAGCAAAGCCCCATGCTTTTCCAGAAACAGTTTGGCTTTTCGGCAGGTCGTACAGGAAGGTTTTTGTAGAAATAGTATCTTCGTCTTCGCCATGAAGAAATTCTAATACAAGGCGACTAATATCGCGGAACGCTCGGATCAATCTCGGCGGCCCACCGGTCAATGCCTCCGCTCAACGAGCGCGCCCCTTCCACTCCCTGGCTCCGCAGCCATACCGCTACGTCCAGGCTCCGCACACCGTGGTGGCAATAGCAAATCACCGCGCCCTCAACGTCCAGCCTCTGCAAATTGTTCGGAATCGATCCCATGGGAATCAGTTGCGCCCCGGCAATCTGGCACAGTTGCGTTTCCCACGGCTCGCGCACGTCCACCAAAAGCACCGGAGCACCGCTGTCCAGATGAGCTTTAGCTTCCGCGGGGGTAATTTGCAGCTCGTTCATGGTTGCTCAGAGTAACTCAACCGCATCGAGGCAATTCAACGAATTAACCGTTAGCTAGCATTCACAAGACGCCAACCAACCCGGCTCGCTCCGGCCGCCAGCAACGCCTTCACTTGCCTTGAAACTTCGCACGCCGCTTTTCCATAAACGCCCGGATGCCCTCGCGGCAATCTTCCGTCAGATAACACTGAATCTGCTGCCGCACTTCCTGCTCCAGTGCGTGCGCCAGTTCTTTCTTTTGCGCGCCAAACACGGCCTGCTTAATGGCGCGAATCGAAACCGGCGGACCTTGTGCAATCTTCTCCACCAGCGCCTTCGCTTCCGCTTCCAGCTGCGCGACAGGGTAAACGTGGTTCACAATCCCCAGCCGCAGCGCGGTCTGCGCGTCAATCATCTCCCCGGTGTAAAACATCTCCGCGGCCTTGGCCGGCCCGACTAGCTGTGGCAGAAAATACGTTCCGCCGTAATCCGGATACAACCCCACCCGCGCAAAATTCTCGCCAAACGTCGCATCTTCGGACGCCAGCCGAATGTCCGCCGCCAGCGCAAGATTCATTCCCGCGCCCGCCGCAGGACCTTGCACCACCGCCACCACCGGCTGCGGCATCGTGCGCATCTTCAAAACTGCTTGCATCCCGGAACGCAACAACGGCTCGAGGTCTTTGGTCCCGCCGGTCTCTCGCCCTTTGCCAATCACACCCAAATCTCCGCCGGCGCAAAACGCCCGGCCCGCGCCCGTCAAAACCACCACGTGTACGCTGCCATCTTCGGAGAGCCGTGTAAACGTTTGGATCAGCGCGGTAGCCAACTCGTTGTTCAGCGCATTCAGTTTTTCCGGGCGGTTCAGTACCAGCTTAACGACTCCGCCCGCCGGCCGAGTCTCCAGAATCACCGGTCCCGGTGACGCCGCCTTCGCAGGCTCACTCATCCCCATCCTCCGCCGAAAGAACCCTAGCCTCCGGGCCTTTTGCCGTGCGCGCCACCAGTTGCGCCAGCTTTCTAAAATGTTCCAGTTTTTCCGCCTTGCCTACGATCTTCGGCCCGCCCGTCTCGGGCAGCACATAGACTCTTGCGCCATACAAAGACTGCTTCTGAATCCCAAACTTGCACTTCCGCTGCGCAAACTGTTCGTAAACAATCTTCCCGTTAAACGCCACCACATGCGGCGCAAACTCTTCCAGCTTTTGCGAAAGCACGATGCGCCCTTCCGCAAAATCCTCGCGCGTCAGTTCGGCTGTCGTCTTCGTCGGTCGCTTCACTAAATCCGTCAACCCAATCCCAAATTCAATCACCCGCTTGTCGTCGTGATAATCAAACGGTTCAGGCACCACCCCGCCCTCATACAAAATCGGCCAAAACTGGTTGTCCCGCCCCGCGTAGTAGTGCCCCACCCGCGCGGACGATTCCGTCGGGTTGCAACCAACGATCACCAGCTTCATGCCTTTGCGCAGATGGTCCGGAAGCGTTCGCATTGCGTCTTTCCGCTCGGTTCTTCGATGAAACGGCGCTGGGAGTGGGCGCCCCCCCTGAAGTAAGCCATTTGACGTGGGCTTCAGATGTGGCTCGAAGACGAGTGGACTATTTTCCCTTTCAACGTGCCATCTTCGTGGAATCCGCGCGGCATGAGAGTCGTACGCGCCGCGGATAGTTCCGGTTGCCATCAAAACTCTATTTCTACCCCGTCCCTTCGTCAAGCCCCATAGCGTAACCGTTTCCAATTCTGTGAGTCTCAGAGGGGTACACCATCATCTAACAGGAGGATGGCAGAGGTTCGACCGTGCTCTGTGCTACCTTTATGAGTGAAGATAAGCGGATCCCCCCACCGGCAAACGCTGCCAGCGCGGCGCGCTTCCCGGCAGGGCGTATTCCAGACACCTTGACGACTGCCAATCCACACCGGCTCGCATCCACCATCGCACGCGAAGACGAGCACCTGCTTGTCGCTGCCGCGAAAAAAGGCGATCTCTCCGCCTTCAATGAACTGGTCAGCCGCTACGAACGCAAAATCTTCCGCCTTACCATGAACATCACACGCAACCGCGAGGATGCGGAAGACGCTATGCAGGACGCGTTCCTGAAATCCTACGCCCATCTCAAGGATTTCGAAGGCACCTCGCGTTTCTACACCTGGCTTGTCCGCATCGCCGCCAATGAAGCGCTGATGCGCCTGCGGAAGCGCCGCCCCAATCAATTTTCTCTGGACGAACCGATCACCACCGACAACGAAGAATTGATGCCCAGGGAAATCGAAGACTGGGGACCAAGCCCCGAACAACGTTTCGCGCAAACCGAAATGCAGGAAATCCTCTCCAGCGTTATCGATGAGCTCGAGCCTTCATTCCGCACGGTATTTGTATTGCGCGACGTGGAAAATCTCTCGACCGAAGAAACCGCAAAGATCGTCGGCATCTCTATCCCGGCGGTAAAGTCCCGCTTGCTCCGCGCCCGCATGAAGCTGCGCGAAAAACTACATCGCTATTTTCGCCAGGGTGAAGTGCATTGAACTGCGAAGCCGTAACCCGCGAACTCTCCAACTACATCGACGGCGATGTCGATGTTACTTTGCGCCACGAACTGGAAATCCATCTCCAGGGCTGCGAACACTGCACGATAGTCCTAAATCAGGTGAAGCACACGGTCGACCTCTTCTGCGATGCCGAACCCGTAGACCTTCCCACCGAAGTCCGTTCCCGCCTCTACCAAGCTCTACAAACTAAACTGAAGCAGTTGTAGTGGCGGGTCTTCTTCCCCACGTCCCGCCGCGCTTCCATCACATCTGTCGCCCATTTCTCTGCATCCCGCCGTCTTCTCTGCGCTTCAGCGTTATCTCCACGCGTTCTAGTTTCCGAAAATCCCGTCCAAACTACATATTCCAAAACGGCAACTCCCTCCCCAATCCCTTCTCCCTGGCCGCCGCATATACCTTCACCGCCACGGCCAAATCCCAAGAAGCAATTCCGTTGCTCTTAAACAACGTCACTTCCGAATTGCTGCTCCGCCCAGCAGCCTTCCCGGCCACCACCTCGGAAAGCCTTTTCACCCCAGTCCAGCAAGTCTCATCCCCGTGAAACGCGATAATCAAATCCCCAGCCTCCTGCCGCGACTGTTCGATCGAATCCACTACAATCACATCCGCGCTAGCCACCGCTTCTTCGTCGAGTTCCCGCTTGTTTGCGTGATTCGCCCCAATCGCATTCACGTGCACGCCGTGTCCTAGATCCGCCCCATTCAGCACCGGCACCGACGTCGTCGTCGCCGTCGTGACAATGTCCGCGCCACGCACCGCCGCCGCCGCCGAATCCACCGCCACAATCACAATTCCTAAACGTTCAGACATTTCCTCGCAATACTTCTCTCGCCGCCCCGCATCGCGCCCATAAACGCGCACTTGCTCCAATTTCCTCACCGCCGCAATGGCTTCTAGTTGCGTACGCGCCTGCCCCCCGGTTCCAATCATTGCCGCCACTCGCGCATCGCCCCGCGCCAAAAATTTAGTGGCCACCCCGGTCGCCGCGCCCGTCCGCAGTTGCCCCATGTAATCCGCTTCAATCATCGCCAGCAAATCGCCGGTGGCCATCGCATACAGCGGCACCAGAAATCGCACCCGCCCACGCGAATACGTGTACTGCTTCATGGCGATATAGCCGCCGGCATAATCCGCCGCCGCCATATAGTGAAAAAATCCCCCGCCCGGTAATTCAAAACGCCGCCGCGGATGCACCACCGTCTCGCCCGTCGCTTGGCTCCGGGAAATCTCTTCCACCGCTTCAATCGCCGTGGCCATCGTCAGCGTCGCACGCACTTCCGCCTCACTGATATGCAGCGTCATAGTATCTGTTGGCACCCTCTAGCGAGCCGTGGCTCGCTTTTTCGTTTTTGCGCTTTTGCCGGTGTCCCCAGGCTCGCGAATGCGCCGTACCACCGTCTGAATCAAGCGGTACACTCGCTCGTTCTTGTCCCCATCCATGTCATGGAAGCGAAATTCCGGCTCATTCTTCGGTCCCTTGTCCAGCCGAATCGGCAGCGCCCCGCACAAGTCATTCTCGATAAACGCCGTTTCATACCGCGACTTGCGCAAATTCCACGTGTACACCCGCAGCGTCGTAAAGTCGCAAGGCTGACCATCCGATCCCTTCGCTCCAGCCACCAGATATTGCGATTTCTCACCAGCAGGATCGCTAACGCGATTCAGCTCAAACCAGGCAATCGCCCGCACGTTCGCCGACGCCGTCCCTTCGCGCACCGCCTCCGGC